>CACZSA010000341.1 GCA_902783705.1 uncultured Ruminococcus sp. | reverse complement strand
TCAGCTTCTCCGCGTTCAGCACGGAGGAGGATGTTGAACGAATTCTGAAAGTTCTTCGCCGTCTTCATTAATATTTCATAAACCATATTGACTTCGGGCGCTTTTTGTAGTATAATAAAATACTACCTGAATTGTATGAAGAAAGGACACCCGAACAATGGCTGAATGGACTGTTGACAGAAAAGACGTCACGTCGACGGTGGACGGGAACTACATGCTGTACCGGAACCGCCCCCTCGTGCGCGAAGACAATATCATTTGCTACGGAAACCTTTCCGATCCCTACGTGATCCAGATGATCGTGATGACGGAGAAGGAATTCCGCGGAAAGAAGGTTCCCGATCAGATTTACGTGCAGCTGCTGAGCACCGACACCTCGAAGCCCCTGAACGCCCGTGTGGTGAAGGACAGCATGAAGAGCGGAATGAACGATGCGCTTGACCTCGGCGTGACGTGGCTTGAGCGGTATCTGAACGCGTGACAGACGAACGGCCGGATTCAGTTCCGGCTGTTTTTTGCACTCAAAAAACCGGGGAATGAGCGGCTCACGAACTGCTCTGTTCCTCGGTTTTTTAAATTGCTTCGTATATTAGGCGATTTTCAATACTGATTCCCGGTCCCGTTTGCCCAAAGGGCTTTCCGGTCGCCCTTTGGAAACCTTCGGGGGCTATTTCAGAAAATTGCCAAGCTCACGAGTGCAGTTTTTCTCACGAGGCGGGCTTGATCTGGTTCTTCGCGGGCATCTTGGACATCTGGCGCTGGGCCATGACGAGGCCGTAGTAGATGCCCTGCTTCCGCATCAGCTCCTCGTGCGTGCCGATCTCCGCGACCTCGCCCTTGTCGAGCACAAGGATCTTCGTCGCGTTGCGGAGCGTGGAGAGACGGTGCGCGATGGCGAGGGTCGTGCGGTCCGCGATGAGCTTCTGGAGGGCGTCCTGGATCTGCTTCTCGGTTTCGGTGTCAAGCGACGCCGTCGCCTCGTCGAGGATCAGGATGCGCGGATTATGCAGCAGCGCCCGCGCGATCGCCACACGCTGACGTTCGCCGCCGGACAGGGTGTGTCCCTTTTCGCCGACCTTGG
This sequence comes from uncultured Ruminococcus sp., assembly GCA_902783705.1. Classification (GTDB taxonomy): domain Bacteria; phylum Bacillota; class Clostridia; order Oscillospirales; family CAG-272; genus UMGS1696. Next base: position 42,197 of record CACZSA010000341.1, on the reverse strand, counting down.
TGTTGTAGGCGTTCGGGAGCTTCATGATAAAGCTGTGCGCGCCTGCCGCCTTTGCCGCCGTGATGACCTCGTCGCGGGTCGCGTCCGGTTTGGCGTAGGCGATGTTGTCGTAGATCGTACCGGAGAAGAGGAAGGTCTCCTGAAGCACGACGCCGATCTGCGAGCGCAGGGAATCCTGCGAAATGTCGCGGATATCGATGCCGTCGATGCGGATCGCGCCCTCCGAGACGTCGTACATGCGCATGACGAGGTTGATGAGCGTGGATTTGCCGACGCCGGACTTGCCGACGATGCCGACCATCTCGCCCGGCTTGATCTCCGCGTTAATGTGCTTAAGAACGTACTGCGTCTTGTCATACCCGAAGGAGACGTCCTCGAAGGTGATCGTCCCGTCGATCTTGTGGTCGACGGCGTCCGCGCGGTCTGCGACATCCTCGCCTTCGTCGATGACATCGAAGATCTTCACGATCGAGGTCATCGTCCGGGTGAGACGGCGCGGGAGCCACGACAGCCAGCGCAGAGGGCCGTAGATGATGCCGACGTACGCGGAGAACTGGCTCATCTCGCCGAGCGTCATCGTGCCGCCGATGATCCGGTTGCCGACGTAGTAGAGCAGGAAGTACTCACCGACGCCCATGAGGAAGTTCAGAAACGGCTGGATCTTCGCGAAGAAGTGTTCCGTGAGGATCCGCGTGTCGCGCAGGTCGCGGGAGACCTTGTCAAACCGTTCGATCTCGCGCTTCTCCATGCCGAACGCCTTGACGACGCGGATGCCGGAAAAGGTGTCGTGCAGAATGGAATTCTCGCGGGAATCGAGCTGCCAGCTGCGGTGGAACACATGCCGCATGAAGCTGTGAAACAGCCGGTAGCTGTACATGACGATCGGCGTCGGGAGGATGATCATGAGCGCGAGCCGCCAGTCGTACGAGAAGAGGTAGATGCCGACGGCGAGCAGGATCAGGATCTGCTCCGCCATCGCGCCGAAGTCATTCGAGATGAAGCGGGAGAGCTCCGACGTGTCGTTCGAGACGCGGTTCATGAGCTCGCCGGAGGTGCGCTTTGAGATACGCGCGATGGACATCTTCTGGATCTTGTCGAAGACGAGCTCGCGCAGGGTCGCCGTGATGTTGTTGCCCGCCCGGATGAGCAGGACGCTGCGGATCATCGAGAGGAGCTTCTGCACGATGTTCACAGCGAAGAGCAGGGCGATGACCGTGAGATATCCGGCAAGCTTCGGCATCTCGGCCGCCTTGATGTAGTCGTCGACCAGGATGCGGTTGATGTACGGCGGGACGAGGTTGACGAGCGCGATGATAAAATAGAAGACGACGGAGAGGTAGATCAGGGGATGATAGGGCTTCGCGATCTTCCAGAGCCGCCCGATGTAGTTCTTCTTGTCGACGCAGTGCTCGCAGACGTTCGAGCCCGGACGGTACTGGCGGTGGCACTTCGGGCATCGTCGGTCGATCTCTTTTTCGTATTCGTAGCTGATCTCCTTGCCCTCGAGATAGTTGGAGATCTCGCGGGCCGCCGCGGCGTAGAAATCGAGGAACTGATTGTCCGCGCGGCAGAGGATGTGCCATTCGCCGCTCTTCAGACGGTATTCGATGAAGCAGCAGCCGTTTCCGCGCCGGAAGACGACCTCGGCGACGTCGGAGAGCGGCACGGACGCGGTCTGTTTTCCGTCCGCCCAGACGAGGAGGCGATCCTTCGCGAGGAGGGCGATCCCGTCCACGCGGCGGCGGATGGCGGTGGGGGTGAGGTTATAATCGATGGGGAGGAGGATCTCGTCGGGGGACAGCGTCTTGTCCAGCGCGAGGATCCGCTCCGTGAGGGTCGTTCTGTTCTCCATGGCGTACTCCCTTCCGTCGGATCACAGGAAGAGTTCGATCCGCTTGAAGCTCTTGCGGTCGAGCTTTTCAATGTCGGGGATCTCGTAGCGGTTGCCGTCGATGTCGTTGGCGAAGATGCGCGTCCCGCCGACCTTGAGGAGGTTCGAGAACGTGTCGCGCATGGTGAACTCCATCTCGCCCTCGTCGGTGAGGACCTTCCAGTAGGAATACCCAAACTTGTCCTTGACCGAGAGGATCTGCCGGATCACCGGGGTGAAGTACTTCCGGTCGAGCTCGTCGCGGAGCAGCTTCGCCGCTTCTTCTCCGAGTCCGTCGATCTCCTTGATGATCCCGATCTCCTTCGAATCGCTGTCGAGCACCGAAATGTATTCGTAGGGAAAATCGAAGGGGAAGGCCCGGTGCAGGAAAATGCGGTCGTAGACCGTTTCCTCTTCGACGCCTTCTTCATTCGGGAACCGGACCGTCATCTTCACAAAATCGCTCTGCTTTTCGAATTTTGCGTTGTCCTTGGTGATGTATCGCACGGTGACGACCTCTTTGAGGGTCGCCGCTTCGTTCATCTTGTCAGCCATTTCCGCCTCCGTTTATTCTTCGATGCCGATGTTCTTCATGGCTTCCATCTGGAGCTTGTAAAGATTATAATAGATGCCGCGCTTCTGGAGGAGCTCCTGATGCGTTCCGGCCTCGGGGACCTTGCCGTTTTCAATGACAATGAGCTTGTCCGCGTCGCGGAGCGTCGAGAGCCGATGCGCGATCGTGATCGTCGTGCGGCCCACGGAGAGACGTTCGAGCGCGGTCTGGATCTTCCGCTCGGTCTCCGTGTCCATGGCGGCGGTCGCTTCGTCGAGGATCAGGATCTTCGGGTTGCGCAGGATCGCGCGGGCGATGGACACCCGCTGACGCTCGCCGCCGGAGAGATCCTTATGCCCGAAGCCGATCATCGTGGAGTAGGCGTCGGGGAGGTTGATGATGAAGTCGTGCGCGCCCGCGATCTTGGCGGCCTCGATGACCTCCTCCTCGGTGGCCTCGGGCTTGGCGTAGCGGATGTTGTCGAGGATCGTCCCCATGAAGAGGTAGGTCTCCTGCGACACAATCGCCACGTTCCGGCGCAGATCGTCGTAGGCGAGATCGCGCACGTTCACGCCGTCGATCCGGATCTCGCCGTTCTCGGTGTCGTACAGACGGATGAGCAGGTTCGCGAGCGTCGATTTGCCCGCGCCCGTGTGTCCGACGATGCCGAGCGCCTCGCCCGGTTCAACCGTGAAGCTCACGCCGTCGATGACCTTGCGGTTCTTCTCGTAGGAGAAGTCCACGCCGGAGAATTCGACCCGCCCGTCGCATTTTTCGAGGTGCACGGGATGTTCGGATTCCATGACATCGGGCTTCGCGTCCATGATCTCCACAAGACGGCTCATCGCGTTGAGGCTGTCCGTGAATTCATAGACCATGCCGACGAAGGAGCCGAGCGGGGAGAGGATCATATTCATGTAGGCCGTGAAGGTGAGGAGCACGCCGTAGGTCATCTTTCCCTGAATGACCATCCAGCCGCCCGCGCCGAGGACCGTGAGATTGCTGATGAGGAAGAGCAGATCAAGGATCGGGAAGGCGACAGTGCCGAAGGTTGAGGTCTCGATCTCCGCCGACATGAGGTCCCGGCTGCTCCGGTCGAAGCGCGCGGTCTCCGCCTTTTCCTTCGAGAACGCCTTGACGACGCGCATGCCGGAGAGGATGTCCGAGAGGATCCCGTTCATCTTCCGCACGCGGGTCCAGCGCTTGATGTGGAACTTGTCCATCTTCTGGAACAGGAACCGCATCCCGAAGAAGAGAAGCGGCACCGTCAGAACGGACAGAAGGGTCAGCAGCGGATTCATGATGAGCATGATCACCAGAATCACGGCGATCTGCACGATGTTCACGACGTAGTACGGAACGCCGTCGCAGAAAAACCAGTAGATCGTGTTCGCGTCGCGCGTGACCTGGGTCATGAGTCCGCCCGTCTGCCGGTTCGTGAAGAAGGAGAGCGAGAGCCGCTCGATCGAGGAGAAGATGACCTTCTTGAGGTCGTAGATGACATTCGCCGCGATCGTCGTCGTCACGAGGCTGTGAAACACCGAGAAGAGGGTATTGAGGAGCCGCGTCCCGATGATGATGCCGAGCACGAGCAGGACCTGTCCGTAGAAACGCCCGGTCCTGTCGAGCACCTGATCGTAGTAGAAGCCCGAGGAGATGTACGACGCAAGGATCCCGAGACCGCTCGTCAGCACGAGCATCAGGATCAGGAGGGCGATTTCCTTTTTATATTTCAGCACGAATTCCGAGGTCCGGCGGATGATGCGGCTCTTGTCCATGCACTTCGGGCAGAGCTTGCGCTCCTCGTCGATATAGCGCGTGCCGCATTTCGGGCAGAACATTTCGTCGTGCGCGCGGTGGCTTTCCTTGTCCGGGGTGATCTTCCCGTCCTTTTTCAGCTCGCCGAGGAAGCGAGACGCCGTCCAGAAGTCGGATTTATATGTATTGGAAAGGTTCGCGAGCAGCAGGTAGTCGCCGTCCTTCGTCTTCGCGGTGAAGCGGGCCGACGCGATCTGCTCCTCGACCTTGAATTCTTCGAGGGTGTCAAGAGGCCATACGTCCCATGTGAGCGTCTCAAACACCCGCATGAGCCGATTCTTGCGCGTGAAGATCGTCGTGTGCGGCGCGCGCATCAGCGAGACCGAGCCGGAGAGGACGATGATCTCGTCCGCCGTAGCGAGCAGATAGCAGTCGGAGCGCACCATTTCGGCGTTGCGGTCGGAGCGGACGCAGAGAAGAATATGCTCCCGCGGGATGCCTTTTTCGTCGAGGACGGGCACGATGTCGTCGGGCAGGGCGGCGGGATTCCCGGGGTCAAAGTACCACTTGTTTTCCGTCATAGCGTGAATCTCCTTTTTGCGAGGGTCATGGCAGGCCGGAGAAGGAAAACGTCCGGACACAGCCTCATCCATTATAGCCGTTTTTGTCCTGTATGTCAAGATATTCGCAAAAATTTCTAAATTGTCGGGCGGCGATTTAATTTTATATTTTTCCTGCCGGATACTTAACAAATCGCGCACGTTGTGCTATAATAAAAAAAACTGACCTGACCCGGAGGCATCGGATGACAGAACGCATCGCGGCAGCCGATCCCGCAGCGCTGAAAAAGGCATTCCTCGGCGGGAGAAGCGCGCTCAGCCCCTATATCTACCTGCCGCTCGACACAAAGGGCGGACTCGACCGGGAGGAACGGATCGCCCGGCTCTTCGCGGGATACCGAAAATCCGGCTTCTGCGGGGTGATCCCGTTCTCGAACAAGAACTTCGCCCTGCGTCCCCTCTCCGAGGAGATCGAGGACGTCTTCGCCATGATCGTCAGGCAGGCGGAGGCAAACGATCTCACCCTCGGCTATCTCGACGACACCTACGTCATGCGGGAGTACCTCAAAACCCTCTCCCCGGACGAGGAAGCCGGATGCCGGATCCTCTCGGAATACGAATACGCCTGCTCGGAGAACACGACCTTCAAGAAAAAGCTGCACCTCACGGGCGCGCTCATGTCGATCTGCGCCGTGAACGACGACGACCTCACGATCACCGATCTGCGGGAGTTCGTCACGGACGGTTCGGTCGAATGGAAGGTCCCGGCGGGGAACTGGAACGTGATGGAATTCGTCTGCGAGCCCGACCCGGACGCGCACTACATCGACCTGATGGATTACCGCGCCTCGTCGGACTATCTGAAACGCACGGCGGGCGTGCTTCTCGACCGTCTGCACGAGCGCACGGACGGCGGGGAGGAGGTCTTCGGCCTCTTTGTGGCGCGGAACATCCTCTATGCCGGACGGAACCGCCGCATGTGGCACCCGGATTTCAACCGCGCGTTCCGGGAGGCATACGGATTTGATCCCGCGCCGTATTATCCGCTCCTCTTCCGCGGATTCCCCGGTCACTCCGGGCGGTACAAGTCCCTCATGATGACCATGCGCGCGAAGATGCTGGCGGACGGCTACGTCAAGGCGGCCTCCGATTTCTGTCAGGCACGCGGGCTCTTCTGCACCGGATTCCCGGCGGAGAGCAAGGCGACGTTCTGCTCGTGGCTCTTCGGCGACGGACAGATGCTGCACCGCTATGCCTCCGCACCCGGCATCTCCCTGCCGTTCGCGTATCTCTACGGCCTCAACGGCATCAAGGTGGCCTCCGGCGCGGCGGATCAGTTCGGAGCCGACACCGTCACGGCGGATCTCTTCAAGTATTTCAGCACCCTGACGAAGGATATCATCTACCGCGAATCGATGAATGCCTTCGTCCGCGGGGTGAACATGACCTTCGCGCACCTCGGCGAGGACCGGACGGAAAAGACCGATATCGTCGAGAACGACGGCACCGGCTGGGGCTCGATCTTCTCGAAGGGCGACGACCTCACGGATTTCGCCTCCTACGTCACGCGGGTGCAGACCCTCCTTCGCGGCGGGGAACACGTCTGCGAGGCGGCGATCGTCTACCCGATCCATTCGCTCCACTCCTATGTCGCGCTCTATCAGTCGAACAATGTGGAATTCGAATACCCCTCGACGCCGGAGAACGCCGACTACATGGAGCTGATGAACAATTTCCTCAACTACGTCGGCATCGACACCATGTTCCTGCATCCGGACGTCATGGCGGAGCGCGCGTTCTCGGAGAACGGATTCCTCTATCTCCCCGGCGAGCACGGCGCGATGAAGCTCAAGCTCCTCGTACTCCCGTCCATGTCGCTCATCAGCCTGAAGACCCTGCGCGTCATCAAGAAGTTCTTTGACGACGGCGGCAAGATCCTCGCGACCGACGCCCTCCCGAAGTACGCCTTCGAGTGCTCTGAGACGACGCCCGAGGTCAACCGCTCCCTGAAGGAGGACAGCACCGAGGACGAAGAGGTCCGCGCTCTGATCTGCTCGATTTTCGGCGAGCAGGTGTACGACCCGCATATCATCCGCAGCTATTATAAGAGTGAAAACGAAAACGGCGGCATCGCGTACTTCCTCCCGGCGAACAAGACCTGCATCGACGGTACGGACACGGTTGCGGCGGATATCCTCTTGCAGGCCGTGCGCAATTTCGGCATCTCCGTCGACGTCCTGATCGAGAAGAGGCCGCGCGTCGAATTCCTCGGCGTCGTCAACCAGCATCTGCCGGACTTCATGAAGATCGGCATCGACAAGCGGCTCGCGCGCGGATGCTCCATGAACGCCCTGCACAAGCGCTATGCCGGATGCGACATCTATTTCTTCTCGAACACGACGGGGAAGGACTACAACGGACATGTGCTCCTGCGCGGAAGGATGCAGCCCGAGGAATGGAACCCGATGAACGGAAAGATCCGCCGGGCCGCCTCCGAGCTCGTGAAGATCCGCGGGGAGGTCTACACGCGCGTGCAGCTCTCCGTCGAGGCCACCTCGTGCGTCTTCCTCGTCGCGCCGATCGCTCGGACCCAGCGCGAGCTCATCCGCGACCTGCTCGAGGGCGAGAACATCCCCGATTATTTCCCGCGCGACTGAATCCCCGATCCACAAGCCGATTTTATTGAAGGAGAAAGCCATGTACTGCGAAACCATTTCGAAAACCGCGAACGCGGTCATCGAGAACATCGGACGCGCGATCTACGGGAAGGAGGACGAGATCCGCTTCGTCGTCGCCGCCCTTCTGTGCCGCGGTCACGTCCTGCTCGACGACATCCCCGGCACCGGAAAGACGACCCTCGCGAAAGCCCTCGCGAAATCCGTCTCCGCCGAAACGCGCCGCATCCAGTTCACCCCCGACCTGCTCCCCTCCGACATCACCGGCGTCAACTATTTCAATCAGAAGAGTGCGGACTTCGTCTTCCGGCGCGGTCCTGTCTTCACGAACATCCTCCTTGCGGATGAAATCAACCGCACCACGCCCCGCACGCAGTCCGCGCTCCTCGAATGCATGGGCGAGCGTCAGGCGACCGTCGACGGCGTGACCTATCCCCTCGACGATCCGTTCTTTGTCATCGCGACGCAGAACCCGATCGAATCGCAGGGCACGTTCCCGCTTCCGGAGGCGCAGATGGACCGCTTCCTCATGAAGCTCTCCCTCGGCTACCCGGATCACGACGCGGAGAAAAACGTCCTCTCGTCCTACGGCGCGGCGTCTCCCGTGGATGAGCTGAGGGCGGTCTGCACGCGGGCGGAGATCGGCGAGGCTTCCGACTGTGTGACGAAGATCACCGTGAGCGACCCGATCAAGGACTACATCGTCAACATTGCAGACGCCACCCGCAAGAGCGACCGTCTCCGACTCGGCGTCTCTCCCCGCGCGACCCTCGCCCTGATGAAGGCCTCGCAGGCGTTCGCCGGGATCCTCGGGCGCGACTTCGTTCTCCCGGACGACGTCAAGCGCGTCGCGGTGCCCGTCCTGTCCCACCGGATCATCACGCGATCGCAGAACACGATCCGGCTCACCGACACGAACGAGCAGGTCATCGAGGCGATCATCGACACGGTCCGCGCCCCCATCGACTGAGGACGCGCCATGATTTACATCGCCATCATCCTCGCCGCCGTCGCGGTCATGACGATCGAAGCGCGCGTGTTCCGGAAGAAGGCTTTCGAGGATCTCGAATATTCGGTATCCCTCTCCGTCTTCGAGGTCTTCGAGGGCGAGGAGATCTACCTGTACGAGGAGATCAGGAACAACAAGCTCCTGCCGCTGCCGTTTCTGAAGGTCGACACGGAGCTGCCAGACGGGCTCTCCTTCCACATTCTCGAGGAGGATCCGAAGACGCACGTCAAGCGGGACACCTATCCGCGCGTCATCCACAGCATCTTTGTCCTGCGCAGCCGTCAGATGGTGCGCAGACGCTGGCGCGTGCGCTGCGACGTGCGCGGGACCTATCATCTCGGGGACGCGACGCTCCTCGCCGACGACGTGTTCGGCACCTCGCCCGTCGTGAAGGTCATCGCAGCGGACAAGAGCGTCTCCTCCGCAACCGTCGCGGTCCTGCCGAAGGCCATCGACCTCGAGCGCAATTTCACGGCTTCCCGCTACACGAGCGGCGACTTTCTCGTGCAGTCGAGCCTGCTGACCGATCCGCTGCTGAAAGCCGGCGTCCGCGATTATGTGCCGGGCGAACCGATCAACCGGATCAACTGGACGCAGACGGCGGTGCGCGGCTCGCTCATGACCAACCTCGAGGAATTTACCAACCGCCATCAGTTCAATATCATCATGAACATGCAGGCCCGCGACATCGAGAAGGTCATCCCGGGTCCGCCGTCCAACCGCGCCCCGGTCGAGCTCTGCATGACGGTCGTCGCGTCGATTCTGGACGGCGTCGCCGCGGAGAGCATTCCCGTGCGCTTTATCTGCAATACGCCGCCCGGGCAGTTCGGGGACGACATGAACGCCGCCCGCTCGCCGGAGGACAAAGTCGGAGAAGCCGTCTTCGTCTCGCCCGTGTTCCGCGGGACTCCGAGCGTCATCGGCGCGCTCCGGATGCTCGCAACGCTCGAGCTGATGATCTCCGTGCCGATCGAGAAGATGCTCGACCACATTCTCGAGAATCCCTACGCCTACACGAGCGGCGGGAACATGATCTTCGTCTCGTCCTATCTCGACGAGCGAATGATCAACTTCACCTACGCGATGCGCAAGATGGGCGTGACGGTGATCTTCTACATCACCTCGACGAGCATCAACGCGCACATCATCCCGGAGGACATCGAGGTCCACTTCCGGACCTATGCGGACGAATGAAAGGAGGGGGAACATGACGGACAAAAGCTACGAAAGAGTTTTCAATATCGTCTCGGCGGCGGGCGTCGCGATGCTCATGATCCCGCTCTTCCTCATCCTGCTCGGCAACGTCTTTCCGTATTCCGTCGCCGTTCTGCCGTTCGCCGCGGCCGCCTCGACCATGTTCGGCTACGGCGTGCAGTGGCTCTTCGGCGCGGTGACGGGGAAGCGCGCGTCCCACGACGGCTTCGATGACTTTCGCAACGGCGTCCTCGGGCGGTTCCGCATCGCCTATGCCGCCATCCCGCTTGCGGTCAACCTCGCCGTCTCCCTCGGGATCTTCTTCCTCTTCGATCACTGGCTCTCCGGCCTGGCGGAATCGGGCGCCTCGTTCTCCGACGGACGGCTCGTCTATTACACGGTCCTCTATTCGATCTTTGCGGCAGGGCTCTTCTTCTTCGCGTCGACGGCGGGCTGCGTGATCTGGTTCTATCCGATCGAGCGGCTCTCGAACATCTACACGCTCATCGGCGGATGCGTGCTCTTCTTCATCGAGAGCTTCTTCCTCTGGATCACGGCGCGTGCCTTCGGGATCGACACCTCCGCCTTCTCGACCCTCTCCCTCGGTCTGCCGTTTGCGATCTTTTTCGTGTGCGTTCTTGTGATCTACAACCAGAGCAATCTGCAGAGGCGGTTCCGCGGATCGGTCGTCTCCGTCATCACCGGGGAAGAGCGGCGGTATAATCTTCTCCTCGTCCTGCTACTCCTCTGCGCGTTCGCCGTCGCCGTGGGGATCGCGTTCGTCGCCGTTGCGGGGATCGCCATCCTCTTGCGGATGCTCCTCTATATCATCCTCTTCCGCGCGTTTCACAACGTCGACAATTCCACGAGCTACGAGGCGTATGACTACGTCGACTCCGACGAGGCGGGGCGGATGTTCCGGCACAGCGTGATGACGCCCGAGAACCAGTACATCGTCGCGGTCTTCGTGCTGCTCCTCGCCGCGGTCCTGCTCATCATCGTCGGAATCAAGACGGGGCTTGTGCAGAAGTTCCTCCGCTGGCTCCGCGAGTTCATCGACACCATCCTCATCGGTTCGTCGATCATCAAGTCCTCCTTCGATCCGAACGCCGAGGACGGCACCTACAACTACCGGGACGAACGGCGCAAGCTCCAGAACGCCGGGATCCGCGACTACGAGGCCATGGCGGCGACGACGGACAGCTACCGCCTGTTCCTCCAGCGTCTCGGACGACTCCGGACCTACGACGAACAGCTCTGCTACGCCTACGCGGTCCTGCTCCGGATGTACAAGAAAATGAACATTCCTCTGAAGATCTCCGACACCCCGCGCGAGAACAAGGCGAAGGTCGCCCATGCGCTGGCGGTTTCCGAGATCGAGCAGATCACCGCAGATTTCGAATCGGTCCGCTACGCCGGGCACACGCCGGACGACGGAGAGGCCGCCCGCATCCTCGGGGATATCTGCGCAGTCATCAAGCGGTATCTTTTCTGAGGCCAGCGGCATTTCCCGCGCAGGAAGGAATAAAAACGGAATCACTCCCGTACACTATGGACAGCCATCCATGTTTCGGGAGTGATTATATTTTATGAAGTTTCGCCTGTCCGTCCTGCTGCTTGCCCTGTCGCTCACCCTCGCCGCCTTGCCTGCATATGCGGAGATCCCCGACAAAATCCCGTTCGAGGTGAACGCGGAATCCGCCGTGCTCATGGAGATGTCGAGCGGGGAAGTGCTCTACGCGAAAAACGCCGACCGCGCGCTGCCTCCGGCCTCCGTGACGAAGATCATGACCCTGCTTCTCTTCATGGAGGAGGTCGACGCCGGAAATATCGCGCTCGACGAGGAAATCACGGTCAGCGACTACGCCGCGTCGATGGGCGGATCGCAGGTGTATCTCGAACCCGGCGAGACGATGACGGCGGAAGAGCTTCTCAAATGCGTCATCATCGCCTCCGCAAACGACGCCGCCGTGACTCTCGCCGAACGGGTGGCGGGGAGCGAGGAGGCCTTTGTCGCCAAAATGAACGCGCGGGCGGGGGAGCTCGGGATGGTGAACACGCATTTCGAGAACGTCACGGGACTCGACGACACGGCGGTGAAGCACCTGACAAGCGCGTATGACATCGCCCTCATGTCGAAGGCGCTCCTCTCGCACGAGACGATCACGAAATATTCGACGATCTGGATGGATTCGATCCGGGACGGCGCGTTCGGGCTGACGAACACCAACCGCCTCGTGCGCTTCTATCCGGGGATCACGGGGCTGAAAACCGGATCGACGTCCAAGGCGGGGTTCTGCATGAGCGCGACGGCGAAGCGGGACGGGATGCATCTCATCGCGGTCGTGATGGGCGCGCCGACGAGGGATATCCGCAACGCGACGGCGAAGGAGCTGCTCGACTGGGGCTTCGCGGGGTATTCGCTCTATGAAAGCCCGGGCGGCGCATGCGGCGAGGTCCCGGTGAAAGGCGGTGTGGAGGAGGTCTGCCGCGCGGTGACGCCGTCCGTCTCGATGCTCCTTGAAAAAGGGAAGAACAAGGCGGTGCAGGCGGAGATCCTGCTCGACGAGGCGGTATCCGCGCCCGTGGAAGCCGGTCAGCGGATCGGGACGGCGCGGTATCTGCTCGACGGCGAGGTCCTGCGCGAGGAGCCCGTGACGGCGGAGTCGACGGTCGCTCGGATCGGCTTCTGCGGGCTCCTCTGGAGGATGCTCGGGACAGCGTTTTTGAAATCCGGGAAATAAATCTCCGCAAAGGGCTTGAAAAGCGGCGAAAAATGTTGTATGATAAGAGTGACAAAATTTTTTCACCGCTCCCCGCCGGAACCCGCCGACGGAGACGTCTACGGAGGATTCAAGAAAACTGCTATGGCACTCAAACTCATCGAAACCTACACCAAACCGTTTATTTCCGACACGGAGGTCGAGAAGATCTCGCACATCGCGAAAGCCGCGCATGAGCTCGTTCTGTCGAAAGAGGGCGCGGGAAACGCGTTCCTCGGATGGGTCGACCTTCCGGTCGGTTATGATAAAGAAGAATTCGCCCGCATCAAGGTCGCCGCGGAGAAGATCCGGAAGAGCTGCGACGTCTTCGTCGTCATCGGCATCGGCGGCTCCTACCTCGGCGCGCGCGCTGCGATCGAATTCTGCACCTCGCCCCTTTACAACAACCTGAAGAAGGACACCCCGGACATTTACTTCATCGGCAATTCCATCAGCCCGTCTGCGCTCGCCGACGTTCTCCGCCTCTGCGAGGGCCGCGACGTCTGCGTCAACGTCATCTCGAAGTCCGGCACCACCACCGAGCCCGCCGTCACCTTCCGCATCTTCCGTGAGCTTCTCGAGAAGCAGTACGGCGAGGAAGGCGCGCGCGAGCACATCTACGTCACCACCGACCGCTCCCGCGGCAAGCTCAAGGAATTCTCGACCGAAAAGGGCTACGAGACCTTCGTCGTTCCGGATGATATCGGCGGACGCTATTCCGTCCTCACCGCCGTCGGCCTTCTTCCGATCGCCGTCGCCGGCATCGATATCGACAAGATGATGGAAGGCGCCGCAGACGCCCGCGAGAAGTACACCTCGTCCGATCCCGCCGCCAACGAAGCGGTCCGCTACGCCGCCCTGCGCAACATTCTTTACAACAAGGGCAAGTGCATCGAGATCCTCGTCTCCTACGAACCCGCCGCGCAGATGTTCTCCGAATGGTGGAAACAGCTCTACGGCGAGAGCGAAGGGAAGGATCAGAAGTCCCTCTATCCGTCATCCGTCGTATTCTCGACCGACCTTCACTCCCTCGGGCAGTATATCCAGGACGGTCAGCGCACCATGTTCGAGACCGTCATCGACTTCAAGGAGCCGAACGACCGCATCACCGTCCCGGACGATCCGCACAACATTGACGGTCTGAACTTCCTCTCCGGCAAGACCCTGCACGACATCAACCAGCGCGCGATGACCGGCACGCTCTTCGCACACAACGACGGCGGCGTCCCGAACATCGTCATCGAGGTCGGGAAGCGCGACGAATACCACTTCGGCCAGCTCGTCTACTTCTTCGAGCTCGCCTGCGCGGTCTCCGGCTACATGCTCGGCGTCAACCCGTTTGACCAGCCCGGCGTGGAGGCCTACAAGAAGAACATGTACGCCCTTCTCGGCAAGCCCGGCTACGAGGAGCACAGAGCCGTCCTCGAAGCCAGAATGAACTGAATCGGAAAAAGAAATCAAAAACGGAGGAGTTATCTGATGATTAGACTCATGATCGGCAAGAAAGGTTCCGGCAAGACCAAGACCCTCATCGACCTCGTCAACACCACGGTGGACACCACCGACGGCGCGGTTGTCTGCATCGAAAAGGGCGACAAGCTCAAGTACGATATCCGCTACCAGTGCAGACTGATCGACGCAGACCGGTATCTCATCGAAGACGGGCAGTCCCTGTTCGGCTTCGTCGCGGGAATCCTTGCCAGCAACCACGACGTTGGCGATATCTTCATTGATTCCGCTCTGAAAATCTGCCAGAACGACACCGAGAGCTTTGACCGCTTCCTCAACGAGATCGAGAAGCTGGTCGAGGAGCACGGCACGAACTTCTTCATCACCTCGTCGATCGACCCGACCGAGGCCTCGAAGACCGTCCTCAAATACATCGGCTGAGCATCACTTCGCGGAGCCGTCTTCCACACCGGAGGGCGGCTCTTTTTGCTGTCAAAATCCCCGCCTCCTCATATCATGATAGGGAAGAGCGTCGTGCTCTTCTTCATGTCAATGAGCAGAAAGGAAGGAAAACAAATGCCCGACAACAGATACAGCTGCGGGGGAGCGAAGGATATGATCTGCATCGATACCTACCGCGTCCTCGACTCCTGCCGCGACAAGGACTGCTTTGAGGACGTACGGGTGTATCTCGGCGGATGCGGGAACGAGATCCTCGGGCGCGCCTCGAACATCCGGGCCAAGAGCGCGCATGTCCTGTGGTCCTGCATCGATATTGACAGCGTCCCGTTCAACCGCGGGTTCTATCAGCTTCTGATCCGCATTTATACGAAAATCACCTGCGAGGCCTGCCTCGGTCCCGGAAACGTACAGGAATTCGACGGCGTCGCGGCGGTCGAGAAGAAGGTCATCCTCTTCGGCGGAGAAGGGAATGTGAGCGTCTTCAAGAGCGAGCTCGAAGGGCTCGGATGCTGCGGCAGCGGGCAGAGCACGGGCGCGAATACCCTCCCAGTCGCCGTCTTCGAGGTCGTCGACCCGATCGTCCTCGATTCGAAGATCCTCACCTGCGGCGCGCCGTGCCAGTGCTGCTGCTCCTGCGACGAGATCCCGGACCGCGTGTGCGCGTGCATCTCCTCGCCCCTCTCCGATCCCTGCGGGCAGAGCTTCCTCACGGTCTCCCTCGGCTTTTTCTCCGTCGTGCGGATCGAACGTCCGGCGCAGTACCTCGTGAACGCAGTCGAGTACAACGTCCCCGAAAAGGAGTGCGCGGCTCCCGCAGTCGAGGACGCCTGCGCGCTGTTCCGGCAGATGGCGTTCCCGACGGCGGAATTCTCCTCGACGGGCGGCGCGCAGATGAATCCCCCGAACGCCTCTGACTGCGGATGCCGGAACTGAATCTCCCGAAATCCGCAGGCCGTGCCGGTCCTCTCCGATCGGCGCGGCCTTTTTCTGCTTAACCGATGCAAAAAAACGGCACAATTTACGGAATCTACTTGAAATCGGGCTCCGGTTGTGCTATGATACAAAATGAAGTATCAGGGCATATCGCCCGGAACATACAGGAGGTTTACGTATTATGACTTTATTTATCCTCGCGGCCGGCATGGGTTCCCGTTACGGCGGACTGAAGCAGATCGATCCCTTCACCGAGAACGGTGAGTTTATCATCGACTTTTCCATCTACGACGCGATCAAGGCCGGGTTCGACCGCGTGGTCTTCGTCATCAAAAAGGAGAACTATGAGGTCTTCAAGGAGACCGTCGGCGCCCGCATCGAAGGCAAGGTCAAGGTCGAATACGTGTTCCAGGGGCTGGATTCCGGCGTCTGCGCCTGCAAGATCCCCGCTGAACGCGTAAAGCCCTGGGGCACCACCCACGCGCTCCTCTGCGGCAAGGACGTTCTCGACGATCCCTTCGCCGTCATCAACGCGGATGACTTCTACGGACGCGACGCGTTCTTCAAGGCTGCGGAATTCCTGAAAAAAGCGGACAACGATTCCACGCACTTCTGCATGGTCGGCTACCGCCTCGGCAACACCCTCACCGACAACGGCTCCGTCGCGCGCGGCGAATGCCATGCCACCGCCGACGGCTATCTCGACAAGATCGTCGAGCGGACCAAGCTCTTCAAGGAAGAGGGCGGCGCATATTTCGAAGAGAACGGCGAGACCGTGCATCTCCCGAACGACACCGTCGTCTCCATGAACTTCTGGGGCTTCACGCCGAAGGTCTTTGAAGGCCTGGACGCAGACTTTGCCGCGTTCATCGACGATCCCGAAAGAGAACCGCTCAAGAGCGAATGCCTCCTGCCCAACACCATCGGCAAGATGATCAAGGCGGGCGACTGCGACGTCGAGGTCCTCACCACCTCCGCAAAGTGGTTCGGCGTGACCTACGCGAACGACAAGCCGGACGTCATCGCGAAGCTGAAGGCCCTCATCGCGGCGGGCGAATATCCGAACGGTCTCTGGAAATAAGCGGGAGGACGACATGGCGATTCTTGTAACGGGCGGCGCGGGCTACATCGGCTCGCACACCGTCATCGAGCTGCAGAACGCGGGCTACGACGTCGTGGTCTGCGACAATCTCGTGAATTCCTCGAAGAAATCCCTTGAGCGCGTGGAGAAGATCACGGGCAAGCCGGTGAAGTTCTACCTCGCCGACATCCGTTCCCGCGAGGACATGGAGAACATCTTCGAAAACGAAAAGATCGATTCCGTCATCCACTTCGCGGGGCTCAAGGCCGTGGGCGAATCCGTCGCGAAGCCGTGGGAATACTACGACAACAACATCGGCGGCACCCTCGTCCTCACCGACGTCATGCGGAAGCACGGATGCAAGAACATCATCTTCTCCTCCTCCGCGACGGTTTACGGTTCCCCGGCGTTCGTTCCGATCACCGAGGAATGCCCGAAGGGGAACTGCACCAACCCCTACGGCTGGACAAAGTCCATGCTCGAACAGATCCTCACCGACATCCAGAAAGCCGATCCCGAATGGAACGTCGTGCTGCTCCGCTACTTCAACCCGATCGGCGCGCACAAGTCCGGCCTCATCGGCGAGAACCCGAACGGCATCCCGAACAACCTCATGCCCTATGTCACCCAGGTGGCGGTCGGCAAGCGGGAAAAGCTGACGGTCTTCGGCAACGATTATAAAACTCATGACGGCACGGGAGTGCGCGACTACATCCACGTGGTCGACCTCGCGAAGGGCCACGTCTGCGCGGTGAAGAAGCTCGCGGAGAACTGCGGCTGCAAGGTCTACAACCTCGGCACGGGCATCGGCTACAGCGTCCTCGACATCGTAAAGAACTTCGAGGAAGCGACGGGCGTGAAGATCCCGTACGTCATCGGCCCGAGACGTCCCGGCGACATCGACGAATGCTACTCCTCCGCCGCGCTCGCCGAAAAAGAGCTTGGCTGGAAGGCTGAAAACGGCATCCGCGAGATGTGCGAGGACTCCTGGAGATGGCAGAAGAACAACCCGAACGGATACGACGACTGATAAAGGAGCACGGAAATGATTAAGAAAGAGCTTTTCGGAAAACTCCCCTGCGGATGCGAAGTCTATGCCTACACGCTCACAAACGATTCGATCGTCTCGGTGTGCATCCTCAACTACGGCGGCATCCTCAAGAATATCTGGGTCAAGGATAAGGCGGGCTGCTGCGCGGACGTGATCTGCGGCTACGACAGCCTCGAAGGGTATCTCACGGCGGGCGGCTATCAGGGCGCCCTGATCGGACGCATCGGCAACCGGATCGCGGGCGGCAGATTCACGCTCGAAGGGAAGGAATATCAGATCTTCCAGAACGACGGCAAGAACTCCCTCCACGGCGGCAAATCCGGCTTCAACGCGAAGATCTGGGACGTTGAGGAGCATGACTGCCCCGAGAATCCGGCTCTCACGCTGACCTACGTGAGCCCGGACGGGGAAGAGAACTACCCCGGCACGCTGACCGTCAAGGTGACCTACACCCTGACGAAGTGCGGCGCGCTCTCGATCCACTACGAAGCGACGACGGACAAGACCACGGTCGTGAACATGACGAACCACGCTTACTACAACCTCGGCGGCTTCGACTCCGGCGTGATCGACGAGCAGATCCTCCAGCTCGACTGCGACAAGATCAACTCCCTCGACTCCGAGCTCATCCCGGACGGCAAGTTCATCGACGTCGAAGGCACACCGTACGACTTCCGCGCGGGCAAGCCGATCGGCGAAGGGTTCAAGTCGGACTATCCGATGATGAAGGAATTCGGCGGCTACGACAACAACTTCGTCTTCTCCGCGTACAACGGACAGCTCCGGCCTCGCGGATCCGTCACCGATCCGAAGTCCGGCAGAAAGGTCACCCTCTGGACGGATCAGCCCTGCGTGCAGATCTACACGGCGAACATGATCAACCCGGACGACGCTCCCTTCAAGGGCGGCGTGAAGCAGTACAAGCACTGCGCCGTCTGTCTCGAGACCCAGTGCATCCCGGACGCGGTGAACCATCCCGAATTCACCTCCACGGTCCTGAAGCCGGGTGAGAAGTACGACACCACCACGATCTACAAGTTCAGCAACTGACACAAAAAAGGAACGGAGGGCGGGATCCTTCCGTTCCTTTCGTTTTTTAGAAGCAAGGAGGAGTTTATGCCGAAGCATGTGATCCTGAGCGCGGACGGCGAACTCAGCGTGTACCGGGTTCCGGACGAAGTAGCGCGGTCGTTTTTCAAGCTCTGCGATACGTTCCACCGGAACGCGAAAAAACTCCAGATCCATCCGCGCGATATAGGCGGCGTTGTTCTGTTTGACGAGACGGACTTCATCGAGTATCTCAATGAAAAGGTCTGCGAAGACGAGAAGTGCATCTTCGTCGAGAAAATCGGCTTTGAGCAGGAGAAAGCGAAGTGGCCGGAGAAATACAGAAACTGTCCGTACTATAATTTCTGACGAAGCCAAAAAGCCGCAGGAGCGATCCCACGGCTTTTTCTCATTTCCAGAGCTTTTCGAAGAGATAGTCCGAGATCTTCGACGAATCCCGCCAGAGCGCATAGGTGCGGGAATCCGTAAACAGAATTTCAAGCGTGCGGAAGAGCACCAGAACAAATTGGGCATAGTCCTTTGAAAAGTAGTACTCCGTCACGCCGTCGTGAAACCATTTGAAGTCGATCAGATGCAGGGAATCCAGTTTTTCCACCGCTTCCAGAACTTCGTCTTCATCAAGACCGCAATCCGCGGCGACAGCGGGCACGGTATACGTGCAGGCCCATTCCCAGGATTCTGTTCCGGGATCGGAAGCTTTTCTCTCAAAAGTCGTTCGGTACATATAGGCAAAAACTCTCAGCGCGTTCCTGTCCGTCAGTTTTTTCAGGATCGGGATCAGTTCCGCGTGCTCAAAGATCGCCTCGCTGCCGGGCATACCGAATGTGTTTTCAATAAAGGAGAAGTCTCTTGAGAGAAATACGGTCCCGGATGTGTCCGATACGCATCCGAGCAAGTCGATGTGTTCGCCGAGCTCCTGGCCGCCCGGCATTATCGCTCCCGCTTGTTCGACAAAGAATTTTTTCAAGGACTCCCGCGCGGCTTTTGGGAAATCGTCCGCCCGGACCTTCTCCGGCTTTATTTCTTTGATCCCGTACAGCGCGTTCAGCGTCACGCCGAGCGCATCC
The DNA here is from genome assembly GCA_902783705.1 of uncultured Ruminococcus sp. Lineage (GTDB taxonomy): Bacteria > Bacillota > Clostridia > Oscillospirales > CAG-272 > UMGS1696. Next base: position 22,705 of record CACZSA010000341.1, on the reverse strand, counting down.
GCCAGTTCAGGCAGAAGCATGACGTCCGGCAGAGACGTTTCGTTTTCCCATTTTGAAACCGCCTGATTCGTCACCCCGAGCCGAGCGCCGAGCTCCTCCTGTGTGAAGCCTCGCTGCTTTCTTAATTCGGCAATGTTCCTTCCAAGTCCCATGTTTCTCATCCTCCGTTTTGATTTCGTATCGATTATACCACGGAAGGCTGAAAAATGGAAGCGATCATACGTCGATTTGCGTGTATTTCGCTTCCTGCAAATTCGCCGTTTGGTTGGATCGCAGATGAATCCGTTTTTCCGTCATAACCTCCTCCTCGCCTCATATACTGGAACGGGACTGTGAGACAACCTTTCCGGAGGCGAATATGAGATTCGATACCTATGAGCGGAGCACGGCGCTCGGGCAGTACATCGCGGAGAACCGGGCCACGGTGCGGGAGGCGGCGGCGCGTTTCGGCGTCAGCAAGTCGACCGTACACAAGGACGTCACGGAAAAACTCAGACGGGACAATCCCGCGCTCTATGCCGCCGTCGCCGGGATCCTCGCGCAGAACAAGGCGGAACGGCATCTGCGCGGCGGCGAGGCGACACGGCGGAAATACCAGAATCTGCGGGAACGCGGGGTGAAAAAATGAAGCCTCCGCCTTGTATTTCCTGCGCGGATGTGCTATAATCCGAATGAAGAAAACGGACATTCGGAGGTGCGTATGGAGCTCTGGAAAACGGGAAAATGGATCTGGGCGGAGGGGTATGATTCCCCGAACACCTATATCGACGCGGAGGCGGTGTTTCCGGTCCGCGCGGGCCAGCGGATCACCATGGCGGTCTCGGTCGACACGAACTATGCCTTTGAAGCGGGCGGGGTGCTCTTCTTCGGGCAGTACGCCGACTATCCCTTCGATAAGGTCTACGACCTGCTCGACCTGACGGACGTCCTCGAGCCCGGAGAGTGCCGCCTCGTCATCCGGTGCTGGCACCAGGGAGACGACAGCTCGACGGTGCGGGGCGAGCGGGCCGGACTGATTTACGAGATCTTCGCGGATGGCGCATGTGTCGCGGCAAGCGGGGAGGGGACCCGTGTCCGCCCGGTGAACGGATACGCGATGGGGCCGGGCGTCGAGCGCGTCTCGGGTCAGCTTGGGTATTCCTTCCGGTTTGACGCGCGGGTACCGGAAGCGGATTTCGGTCCCTGCGTCCTTTGTGAGAAACCGCTGCCCGTGCGTGAGCGTCCGATCCAGAAGCTCACCCTCAGGGATGACGAGCCCGCGGTGATGACGGTGAGCGGCACATATACGGAGACACCGGACGCGGAGAAACTCTCCCTCGGCGAGAGGATGCAGTCCGCCGCGCTCCGGTTCGGACGGCATGATCTCTCGCGCCGTCTGCCGGATGCGGGTGGGATCGCGCTCGACGCTGGGGAGGACGACGGGATCTTCTTCCTCGTCGACACCGGACGGGAGAACGCGGGGCTTTTGTCCCTCGATCTCGAGGCGGACGCGGACTGCGAGATCCTCGTCGGCTGGGGCGAGCACCTCGACGATCTGCGCGTGCGGACGTTCATCGGCGGTCGGAATTTCGCGGCGTCCTATTGCGCCAAGGCCGGCCGCGTCCGCTTCGTGCATCCGTTCCGCCGCCTCGGGATGCGATATCTCGAGGTGCACATCCGCACAAAGCACGCGAAGATCCATTACGCCGGGATCCGACCAACCGATTATCCGCTCGGGAGGGAAGTCTTCTTCACCTGCGCCGACCGGATGCACGAGACGATCTACGAGGTCTCGAAGCGGACCCTCCGGATGTGCATGCACGAGCACTACGAGGACTGCCCGTGGCGGGAACAGGCGTTATACTCCATGGATTCGCGGAATCAGATGCTGTGCGGGTACTACGCGTTCCGGGAATTTGATTTTCCGAAGGCGTCGCTGCGCTTGATGGCTCAGTCGATCCGGGAGGACAACCTGCTCGAGCTGTGTTCGCCCGCGCGGGTGTCGATCACGATCCCGGCCTTCTCGGCGATCTATCTGACGCAGGTCTATGAATATCTCCTGTTCTCCGGCGACGCGGATTTTGTGCGGGAGCTCGTTCCGGTCCTGCGCCGCATCGCGGACGAGTTCATCCGGCGCAGGGATCGCGAGACCGGGCTCATCCCGTGTTTCACCGAGCAGAAATACTGGAATTTCTACGAATGGCAGAAGGGACTGGACGGCTCGATCTCCGGCTCCGTGCGGGAGGAGGACGTCACCTTCGACGCGCCGCTCTGCGCCTTCGTCTCGTTCGGACTGCGCGCTCTGTCGATGGTCCTCGGCAATCTCGGCGAGCGGGAGGCAGCGGAGCAATACTTCGAGGAACACCGCACGCTGAACGAGGCCATCGACCGGGCGTTCTGGGATGAGGAGCGCGGGGTTTACGCGACATACATCAAACGCGCGACCGGGGAGAAATATCACTATGCCGAACTTACGAACGCGCTGATCGCCTATGCGGACGCGGCGAAGGATGATCGGTTGGATTCTGTACTTGTAAATCTGGCAGGGAAGAGTCTCATCCCCGTGACGCTCGCATACAGCATCTTCAAGTATGAAGCGCTGATGAAGCAGAAAAACCGCTATGCACGGGCCGTCTTCCGTGACATCGCGGATCTATGGGGTCACATGCTCCGGGCGGGCGCGACGACGTTCTGGGAGACGATCGAGGGCGCGCGGGACTTCGGAAACGCCGGAAGCCTGTGCCACGGATGGTCGGCGATCCCGATCGTGCTGTATCACCGCTACGCCTTGACGATGGACGGTCGGGACACGGGTCTTTACGAATGCGCTTGTGAGGAACGCCTCATATAATCCGGCGGCAGAGTAACCCACAGACGCGATTGGTTCGCGAATCGGAATTTTAGAATGCTGAAAGACCGGATGGATTTTGACGAATACGCCCACCGGGGGACCGGATGGTTTGTCACAGTTCAACATTGACAAGCCGTCCGGTTTTTTGTTATAATATGGATGCAATCCGGAGAGACCTTCTATCCGACGAGACATTATCTCTGTGGGGGAAGGAACGGATCCGGCGTCGGAGCTGAAGGATTTTCTCCCCGCGGAACTCTCGTGAAGATTATACAAAATGCATATTTTGTATAATTCAGGGAATTCCTGAATCCAATTCCCGCAATTCGCAAATCATGGAGGTTGAGATGAAACAAAAAACTTCGAACATTCACAGACTCACAAGAGTCGGTATCCTGATCGCGGTTGTCGTTGTATTGCAGCTGCTGCCCATCAAGTTTGGGCCGGTTGAAATCAATCTGGCGCTGATCCCGATCGTTCTTGGCGCGCTGCTTTACGGACCGCTTACCGGCGCGCTGCTTGGCGCTATCGACGGTATTGTCATCCTGCTGCTTCCCGGTACCGGAGCATTTCTGAGCTTCAACATGATCTGCACGATCCTCATGTGTCTCTTGAAAACCGGTCTCGCGGGTCTTGTCGCCGGGTTTATCTATAAAGGCGTCCGCAGATTTGACGAAACCGTGGGCGTAACGATCGCTTCGTTTCCCGCTCCCATCGTGAATACGGGCATCTTCATTGCCGGCGTGCTTACCATTTTCAGAGGAATGTTTGAAGGCATGGCATCCGAGCAGAATCTGACCATGATTCAATTTGTGATCGCCACCTTTATAACCACCAATTTCCTCATCGAAATCATTGTGACCATGGTTCTTTCCCCGGTGATTGTCCGCCTCGTGTCCATGTTTAAGAAATGAGCTGAATTATACAAAATATTTCACCCTGTCTGGCCGTTAACCCGACAACAAAAGATGCAGACGCGGACAAGATCCGCCTGCATCTTTTTTGATGATAATATAATTTTGTACAGTTGTCTTATTCGAACTCATACCCGAGGTCCTTCATATCCGATTCGAAGAAATCGAACATGTGGACGCCGTCGTCGGTCTTGTAGCGGCCTACGGAGTCCGGGCGCATCTCGATTTTCGCGATCGGAATGCCGAGGTAATCCGAGATCCGCGCAATGGTATTGTCCTGATCGAAGACCATGTCCTCAAAGCGGACGGAGAGCGCGTATTTCGGTACAGGCGTCGCGCGGACGATCTCACGTTGATAGAGCCAGCTCACTGCGCGGTCATGCCGGACGTCGCCCGTCTTCTCGTATTTCACGCCGAAATCGCCGAGATCGTCGGTCAGGTGCGAGCCGAGGATGCAGTCGCGGGGATCACGCACCCAGAAGATATACCGGATCTGTGGGAACATACGGACGATCCACGGATAGACGAGCGTCGTCTCGGGGATCTTCCAGCCCTTGTATTCCGCGTCGGAGGTCAGAACGCTGTGGAGGTATTCCTCGATGAGGGTCTTGAACTTCGCGGGGATCTCACAGGTGTTGACGCGGGAGAAATCCCAGCGGTTGTTCCCTTCATAGGTCACGTATTCGGCGAAAACGCGGCAGGCCTCGTACATCTTCTCGGGCGGAAGAAGGTCGCCGGAGACGTTCAGCGGTTCGCCCATGAAGACGCCGCTTGCCGTGAGCGTATGGGAGATGGAGCGGGTGCCGGAATGACCCCGGCCGATGACGGTGATGAGCATGATGCACCTCGGATTTCAGTATGTTTACCCGTAGTCTACCATATCGGCGGCGTTCTGTCAAGCAAATCGGGAGAACAAAACCCAAAAAAGTTACACTTTTGACTTTACGCGGGCATAGAAATGTGCTATAATACGATTTAATCACAAAAAAGCATCCAGAATTACCGATCGGAGGATTTCACCCCATGAAAATGAGAGTAATGTACGCAACGAAAAAAGGCAAGATGGTGACCTATGCGGAGGCCATCGGCGCGGCGAACGGATGTCTTGTCAACGACATTCCCCCGGCATATCCGGCAGACAAGGAACGCCTCGTGCTCATCGGTCTGACGATGAACGGCGACCCTGAAGACCGCGTGCGCCGCTTCTGCGCCGAGCTCACACCCGATAAGGCGACCTATACCGCCCTGTTCATTGACGGCGCGCCGGGTTCCGAAGGCGAGGAGCAGGTCAAGGAGATCCTCCGCACCGCCGGGACCTATGTGCTCGAGGAGACCTACTATGTCAACACAGGCCGCTTCAACTTCTCGAAAAAGATCTCCCTCGAGGAGCGTCAGCACATCGTCGACTGGTCGAGAAAGATGCAGAACTGGGTCATCGCCCTCAACGGCAAGGCCCCGACAACGAAGACCTTCGAACCCGAAGCGAAATAATCTCACAGTCCGGCGCGTCTCCGTCATCCCGATGCGCCGGACGATTTGTTTGTCAGCACTCCCATCTCTGCATTAAACCGGAGGCCGCGCATGCTGTATCTCACGCTCCTCGTCCCCGCGCTCTTCGCCGTCCTGCACGCGAAAACCGGGAAATATCCCCTGAGCGCGTCGGTCACGCTCTCCTGTCTCGCGATCGTGCTCCTCGTCCGCTCGTCGATCTTTATTCCGGCTGCCTACGCGCTCTCCGTTGTCGGCGACTATTTCATGGCGCACTCCGGAGGAAAAAACAGCGACCGGATGCTGCTTGGCGGGATCGTCGGTTTCTTCCTCGCGCACGCCTGCTTTCTCATCTGCGCGCTCCGGACGGCGGCTGTCACATCTGCATGGCCCCTCTGGACGATCCTCGGCGCGCTCCTTGCCGTCGGATACGCCGTCTTTCTTGTGAAGACTCTCTATCCCGCAATCGGCGAGCGATTTCTTCGGATCGCGGCGACAGCCTACACCGGGATCTCCCTCTGTGTGATGACCGCTTCCCTCTTCTCCGCGCATCCGCCGCTCCCTAAGCTCCTCTTCTCCGCGGGGATCGCGTTCATCCTCTTCTCGGACACGCTCATCGCGCTCTCCCGTTTCCTCGGCAGGAAGAAGGTCGGTCGCTGGATCTGCCCGACTTACTTCGCCTGTCACATTCTCATCGCCGCCTCACAGATCGCGCTTCAAAAATTTCTCGGATAAATTTCCGAAAACCCCTTGCATTCCGGAGAAAGATGTGCTATAATAACACCGTTCCAAGGAACACGGCCTGTTGGTCAAGCGGCTAAGACGACGCCCTCTCACGGCGTAAACGGGGGTTCGATTCCCCCACGGGTCAGAAAGACACCTTATCGAGGTGTCTTTTCACGTTTCAGGGGATTTTTTCATATTTTCCCGATGTTTTTCCCGGATCCGTGAACCTTTCGCGTGATTTTTCCGACTGTATATGGTGAAACCGGTTTCAGAATCCGATCGAAAGCGAGGTGAACAGCATGAGCGAATTTGAAGAGCGGCTCTCGGAAGAGATGGCGGTGCTCGAGCGATTTATCCGATACCGGATCTCAAATCTCCACGACGCCGAGGACGTCCTGCAGGAGGTCTGCGTCGCCGCGTTCCGGAGCTTCGAGAGCCTGAGCGACAAGACTCTGTTCAAATCGTGGCTTCTCGGCATCGCGCGTCACAAGTGCGGCGACTATTTCCGAGAAAAAGCCAAGATACTCGAGATCCCGATCGATCAATTGAACGAATCGGCGCTCACCGTCGGTACGCACGGCGTGACAGCATCCTCCGTTGTCCGCGAAACGCTCGACCGGCTCGGCGGCAGCGAGAAGCAGATTCTGTATCTCTATTATTTCCGGGAGCTGCCGCAGGATCAGATCGCCGCGCGGCTCGGCATCCCGCTCGGGACGGTCAAAAGCCGCCTGCACTATGCAAGAGAAAAATTCAAGGAAGAATATCCGTACAAACCGGAACCGAAAGGAGAGAAAAACATGAGTAAATTTCCCGAAATTCTGCCGGAATATACGATTCAGCAGCGGAACGAGGCTCCGTTCGCCGTTCAGCACCGCGAGCTGCCGGGGATGTTCATCCTCCCTGCCCCGCACGAGACCTGCTCCTTTGCCATGTATGACTTTCCCGAGAAGCGATGCACCGGACGGTATGATCTGAAAGTCACCGGAAGGATCATGGTGCACGGGATCGAAGGCGTTGAGATCAGAAGTCAGTACACAGAAGACAAGGACAAAGAAGAGAGCGTGATCTTCGCGCAGCTCACCGAATCGCGGTGCCGGTATCTCGGCGGCGAGCAGGTCGCGGACGGATGCCGGAAGATCGTCACGTTCCTCGACGAGGAATTTGAAGAGTCCTACGGCATCGGCGAGGGAAACTGCGGTTTTCCCGTCGATCGGACGGCGGAGGGGCGGATCACGCAGGACGGGGTTCGTCTTGTTCATAAAGCAGAAGGCGACATTTCGGACATCGTCGGACGCTTCACCGTCACGCTTGCCGGTGCGGAATACGACACCGTGCGTCTCGTCGACATTCAGTACAACAACGGCGCGATGCTCTGCGAACACTATCTGGACAAGGACGGCAGAACCGTCCTCTGGAGACGCTTCAACGCCGATGACTGGATGATCGAGCGGTACGGCTGTCTGTGGTCGGAGGCGCTACCCGAAAACGAGCGCTTGATGGTCAACGGGGAGACGTTCGTCCACTGGTACGACTGCATCACCGATCGGATCCTCTGAGAACAACAAAGCCCGCGGTCCTTCACGCCGCGGGTTCTTTGATTTTGAAGTTTTTTCGCTCGGGGAAACCAAGGGTGAGGAGCGCGTAGAGAGCAAGGAAGGCGCTCATCGAGGCGAGCGGCGTGAGGAGATCGAGGGTCATGAGATGCGCGACGGAGAGGACAGCGGCAGCGGCGAGCGGGCGGAGATAGTACGGCAGCGCTTCCCTTACTCCGACCCCCGTCACGTGTCCGAGCCTTGCGATGCTCGCCGCGAGATTCCCGACTTCACAGAGCCAGATCGTGAGGAGATATCCGTATATCCCGAGCGCGGGCGTCAGGAGCATCACGAGGATCAATCCGCTCGCCGCGTCGGCGATGTTCACCTTCATCGAATAGACCTGCTCGCCCATGCCCTTGAGAAGCGCGTCGACGGCGGTGTCGAGATACATGAACGGCACGAGCGCGCCGAGCAGAAGCGTGTACCGCGCCGCCTCGCCGGAATCGTAGATCATCACGCCGAGCTCGCGGGCGAAATTGACAAAGACCGCGCACGCCGCGACGGAGAACAGCGCGGACCAGCGGTAGACCTGACGGACGGTCGCGCGCATCCCCGCCGTGTCGCCGAGGGCATGGCGCTCCGCCATCTCCGGGACGAGGAGCGAGGTGAACGAATGGATCACGGCGTACGGGAACATGACGAGCGGAAACGCGATCCCCTGCAGGAGTCCGTACTGCGACAGCGCCGTCTGCTGGGTGAGCCCGCTCTTCACCAGTCCCTTCGGGATCGCGAGATGCTCCAGCGTCGTCAGCCCCTGCCTGGCATACGCGCCGACCGCCGCAGGAAGCGAGATCCCGACACACTCGCCGAAGATCGTCTTCATCCGGACCTCTCTCTTCCCTGCCTTCACGCCGCCGGGCCGCTTCGAATCGGTGAGATAGAGGAGGATGTGCAGCACAAGCGTCCACGCCTCGGCGACGGCGGATCCCCCGACCACGGCGAGGCAGGCCGACTCCACGTTGTCCGGCACCACAAAGAGGAGCGCGGTCGAGGTCACGGCGATCTTGACGAACTGTTCCGAGATCGAGGCGGCGGCGTTCTTTTTCACCTTGCGCAGGCCTGTGAAATAACCGGAGAGGGCGGATGAGAGCGAGATCGCCGGGAGGCTCAGAGCCAGCACGCGGAGGGAGGAGAGGGTGCGAAAGTCTCCGAGAAGCTTTTCCGCGATGATGCCGGACGTGAGATACAGCAGAATGCCGCTCGAAAGTCCGAAGAGGAGGCTGTAGAGGCAGACCGCTCGGATCACGCCCCGCATAACCCTTCTCCACGACGCCGCGTCCGCATCCGCCTCGCCGAGGGAGGCCGCCCGCTCGGAGGTCAGCCGGACCGCGCCGAGGTTGACACAGGAGAGGGCGAGGGTGACGGCAAAGCTGTAAACGCTCATGACGAGGGTGAAGAGGCCCATGCTCTCCGCGCCGATCTTGCGGTTGACGTAGGCGTTGAAGCTGACGGCGAGTCCCCGCATGAGGATCCCGACGACGGAGAGGGTGAGCGCGTTTTTGAGGAACTGTACGCTTTTTTTCAACGGTTTTCCTCCTCTGGGTCCCGAATTTTGAAAATTTCTCAGAGCGTATGCGCCGACGTCTTGATTTTTTCACATTCCGTGGTGTATAATGGAAAAAACACGGAACGGGAGCAATTATGGAACGCGTCAGCAAGCACAACTATTATCTCGATATCGCCCAGACAGTCTCCGAGCGGAGCACCTGCCTGCGCCGGCGGTTCGGAGCGATCATCGTCAAGAACGACGTCATCATCTCGACGGGATACAACGGATCCCCCCGCGGACGGCAGAACTGCACCGATATCGGCTCCTGCTACCGCGAAAAGCTGAAGATCCCGCGCGGGGAACGGTACGAGCTCTGCCGCTCGGTCCACAGCGAGGCCAACGCCATCATCGCGGCGGCCCGTGAGAACATGCTCGGCGCGTCGCTTTACATGTGCTGCACAAGCCCTGTGACCGGAGAGGTCCAGCCGAACACGAATTCGTGCATGATGTGCAAGAAGCTCATCATCAACGCAGGGATCTCGAAGGTCTACATCCGCGACACCGCCGACGAGTTCCGCGAGATCGACGTCTCGGAATGGATCGAGAACGACGATTCCCTCTCCGGTGCGCTCGGTTATTGACCACCCGTATTATATTGGAGGACAACCCGGTTTATGAATCATCCCATCCGGCGCGCGGCCGCCGCTCTTCTCGCCGCCCTCACCCTCGCCTCCTGCTCCGCCCGCCTCGTGAACCTCACCTATGAGAACGGGCAGATGATCAACAAATTCAAGCATCTGGCCTACAATGCCGCGCCCCTCAACTACGAGCCGGCGGCGGTCGGGGAGGAATTCGCGTACTACGGCAAGGCCGATCTCGTACTCTATGAGATCGTCGGTCTCGATCCGAAGGAATGGCTGACCGAAGCCTACGCGGGCACGGCGACGACGGTCTTCTACGACGCGGACCTCGCGCTTCCCACGCTCGCGGAGATGGAGCCCTCGAAGGTCTTCGTCTGCATCAACGAGGAGATCACCTACGGCGTCTCGACCGTCGAGGACGCGGAAATCATCGCAAAGCTCCTCGATCTGTACGAGAACGGGGAGTACGCGGAGTGGCCCCTCGTCGGCTCGACCCTGACGCGCGAGCTGAAATTCTGGTCGGACAAGTACCCGCACATCTATTTCAACCTCACCTACGGCGAATTCCCCGAGGGAAAATTTCTCTATGACCGAACGACCAAGCGCTCCGTGATGATCGGCGATCTTCTCGACGGATATGTCAGCTGACTGCCTGATCCGCCCGGCGCGTGAGGATGAGCTCGAGGAAATCCTTGCGATCGAGAACGCCTCCTTCACCTGCCCGTGGTCGAGGCAGAGCTTCCTGGATGCGTTTGCGGGAGGTCCCGTCACGATTTACGCGGCGGAGCGGGACGGCGTCCTCGTCGGATTCTCCTGCCTGCTCACGATCGGCGAGGAGGCGGAGATCCTCAATATTGCCGCCGCACCGGATCACCGCCACGAGGGTGTCGGCGGCCTCCTGCTCATCCGGATGCTCGACGACGCCGAGGAATCCGGCGCGCAGAACGTCTATCTCGAGGTGCGGGCTTCCAACACACCCGCGCGCTCGCTTTATAAAAAAGCCGGATTTTCCGAGATCGGGATCCGGCGGCATTACTACACCAAGCCCCGGGAGGACGCGATCCTCATGAAGAAGGCGCTTTTCCCGGAGGATAAAGGACATCTATGATTTTGTTTGCAGTCGAAAGCTCCTGTGACGAGACCTCCGCCGCCGTCGTGAAAGCGGAAGACGGACGCTTCACGGTGCTTTCCAATATCATCTCCTCCCAGATCGCCATTCACGCTCTCTACGGCGGGGTGGTTCCCGAAATTGCCAGCCGGGCGCACTGCGAAGCGGTCACGAACGTCGCGCGCGAGGCTGTACGGGAAGCCGGGATCGAACTCTCGGAAATCGACGCGGTCGCGGTGACCTTCGCGCCGGGGCTGATCGGATCGCTCCTCGTCGGCGTGAGCTTCGCGAAATCTCTTGCAGCGGTGCTGAACGTTCCGCTTGTCCCCGTCAATCACATCGAGGGGCACGTCGCGGCGGCGTACATCGAGCATGAAGCGCTTGTTCCGCCGTATCTCGCGCTCGTCGTCTCCGGCGGGCACACGTCGCTTTACCGCGTCCCGGATTACACGACCTTTGAGGAGATCGGCGCGTCGAGGGACGATGCTTGCGGCGAGGCCTTCGACAAGGTCGGACGGGTGATGGGGCTTCCCTATCCCGGCGGCGCGGCGATGGACAAGCTGGCAGCGGAATACTTCGCCGACAACGATCCCGAAAAGCCCGTTTTCGTCTTCCCCTTCCCTGCTGTGGGCGACGAGACCTTCGATTTCTCGTTCAGCGGCCTGAAAACCGCCGTCATCAACACAATCCACAACGAAAAGCAGAAGCGGAAGACCGATGAGCTCCCGGACGAGATCCGCCGCGCGATCGCTGGATGTTTCACGAAAACTGTCTGCGACGGGATCTCGAAAAAGCTCTCCGCCGCTCTCCGCGAAACCGGTGCATCGACGCTCGTGATGGCGGGAGGGGTGGCGGCGAACTCGCATCTGCGACGCGCGGTCGCCGAGACCTGCCGTAGGAGAAAAACCGCGTTCTGCGTGCCGTCGCTTCCGCTCTGCGGGGACAATGCCGCCATGATCGCCGCCGCAGGGTATCACCTGCTCCGAGCCGGGATCACCGCGGACGCCTCTCTCAACGCCTTCGCGTCGGACGAAGCGGCAGAGGATTACATCGCTTCCCTCGCGTCGTGCAGATAACGCCTGATCACGATTATTCAGAAGATATTCGGATGGATTATGAAAATCACCCCAGTTTACCGAAATAGAATCCTCTCCCTCCCCGCGGAGGCGGTTTCCGAGCGGCTCGCTTCGGCGTCGAAGGACGAGCTCAAGGTCCTGCTCTCCGTTTTCGCAGAGCCGGAGTTTGAACCCGCCGAACGCGCCGCGTCCCTCGATCTGACGGAAAACGCCTTTCTGCGCGCGCTGGAAGCATGGAAATCGGCGGGCGTGCTCCTTGCTGACGGCGGACCGGACGCCTCCCGACCCGCGGCGGAACAGCTCACGCTGACGGGCGAGGTCGAGAAGAAGCCCGACACGAAGAGCGCGTCGAAGCGGAAGGTCCTGCTCCGCCAGACGCTGCCAACCTACACGGCGGACGAGCTGTCCGAGGCGGTCGAGAAAACCGACGGCTGCGCAGAGCTCATCGACTCCTGCCAGCAGATCCTCGGACGGATCTTCAACACAGCGGAGACCTCCGTCATCGTCGGGCTGCTCGATCATCTGCGCCTCACACCGGAGTACATCCTGCTCCTCTGCTCGCACGCCGCGTCGATCCATAAGACCTCGATCCGCTACGTCGAGAAGATGGCGGTCGAATTCTATGACCGGGACATCTCGACCTACGGCGCGCTCGAGGAAGAGCTGGCACGTCGGGAAGCGGCGCTCGGGCTCGAGACCTTTGTGCGCGAGACATTCGGGACGGGCTCCCGCTCGCTCATCAAGAAGGAGCGCGAAATGATCGACCGCTGGGCCAACACGTTCGGCTATTCCCGCGAGATGATCGCGAAGGCCTACGAGGTCACCGTCACCCGCACGGGCAAGGCGAGCATGGATTACGCAAACGCCGTGCTCGAGAACTGGTTCGCCGCCGGATACAAGACGCCCGATGAGGTCGAGCAAGCGGAAGCCTCTCGTCAGAAAAACGGAGAGGGCCGCCCCGACGGATCGAGCTTCGGAACGGACGAATTCTTTGAGGCGGCGCTCCGGCGTTCGTACAGCATGATGGACAAGAATCCGACCAGTGAGAAGAAGGAGAGCGCGACATGACGAAGAGCGAAAGCATCCGCCGCGCGAAGGAGACCATCGCCTCCCGACGCGCCGAGAGCATCGCTTCCTACGAGAGACGCATTGCCGAGGTGTCCGCCGCGGTTCCCGAGTTCGCCGAGATCGACCGGGAATTGCAGAAGACCGGACCGAAGATCGTCGCGGCGTCCTTCGGAGGCGGGGATACCCGGGCGGAGATCGAGGAGATCCGGCGCGAATATGAAAAGACCGCCGCCCGGCGCCGGGAAATCCTCGCCGAGAACGGATATGCGCCGGACTACTGCGACATGCACTATTCGTGCGAGAAATGCTCGGACTCCGGCTACGTCGGGATCGATCTCTGCGATTGTCTCCGCCGGGAGATTGTGCAGAATTTCCTCGAGAGCTCCGGGCTCTATTCCCTTACAAAAAATCAGACTTTTGACACGTTTTGTCTTGACTATTACGAAAAAGATGATAGAATAGTGATGGAGCAGATCGTCGGCCTCCTCAAAAGATACGCGGATGGATTTGATCCTGCCTCCTCCGGGAACCTCATACTGGTAGGCGCGACCGGGCTCGGCAAGACGCATCTCTGCTCTGCCGTCGCGCGCCGTGTGATCGAGCGGGGCTTCTACGTCGTGTACGAATCCGCGCAGGGCCTCTTCGGCGAGTACGAGGCGCGGCGGTTCCACACGAACAGCTACACCGACGCTTCGGAGGAGGACGACATCGACCGCTTCGCGGACTGCGATCTCCTCATCATCGACGATCTCGGCACGGAGATCACGAACCGCTTCAGCATCTCCTGCCTCTATTATCTTCTCAACCAGCGTCTCATCCGGCACCGTCCGACCGTCATCAGCACCAACCTGCGCGGCGCGGAGCTGCGGAGCCGCTACGAGGACCGGATCATGTCCCGCGTCTTCGGTGAGTTCATCCCGCTCCAGTTCACCGGAAGCGACATCCGGATGCAGAAGATCAAGAAAAACTCTGATTAATCATTATTTCACCTTTCAGGAGGAATCAACATGAAAATCGGCGCAATGGTAGAATCGTTCCGTCTCGGATTCCGCGCAGGCGTGGAAAAGGCCGCCGAGCTCGGCATCGAAGGCATTCAGGCGTACGCCACCTACGGCGAGCTCGCGCCTGAGAACATGACTCCCGATAAGATCCGCGAAACCCTCGATATCGTCAAGTCGAACGGCCTTGTCTTCTCCGCTCTCTGCGGCGACTTCGGTCACGGCTTCATGAACGCGGACGAGAACAAGATCTACGTTGAGAAGTCCAAGAGAGTCCTCGACCTCGCAAAGAAGCTCGAATGCAACGTCGTCACCACGCACATCGGCACCGTTCCCGAAGAGGAAAACGAAACCCGCGAGATCATGCGCAAGGCCTGCCGCGAGCTCGCCGAATACGCGGACTCCGTCGAAGCGGCCTTCGCGGTCGAGACCGGTCCGGAACCGGGCAAGGTCCTCGGCGAATTCCTCGATTCCCTCGGTGCGGGCGGCGTCCGCGTCAACTTCGACCCCGCCAACCTCGTGATGTGCGTCGACGACAGACCGGAAAACGCGCTGAAATACCTCGGCAAGTACGTCGTTCACACCCATGCGAAGGACGGCATCATGCTGAAGAAGAAGATCGACGAAGCGATCGAGATCGGCGAAGAGGCGAAGGAGCACAAGGCGCTTCTCGAGATGGGCCACAAGTACCTCGAGCTGCCTCTCGGCGAAGGCGACGTCAACTTCGACGTGTACCTCCCTGCCCTTGCGGCAACCGGCTTCAACGGCTTCCTCACCATCGAGCGCGAAGTCGGCAACCAGCCCGAAAAGGACATCGCCCTCGCGGTGAACTTCCTCAGAGAGAAGATCGAGAAGTTCAACCTGAAATAATGAAGCTCTTCATTGCGTCTGATCTGCACGGATCGGCCCTCTGGTGCGCCCGGATGCTCGACGCTTACCGGGCCTCCGGGGCGTGTCGGCTCGTGCTGCTGGGCGATATCCTCTATCACGGACCTCGCAACGATCTGCCCGAAGGCTACGATCCGAAGGCCGTCATCGCGATGCTCAATCCCCTCGCATCCGAGATCCTCGCGGTGCGCGGGAACTGCGAATCCGAGGTGGACGGCATGGTTCTCGACTTCCCGGTGTCCCCCGATTACGGCGTGATCTTCGACGGGGAGCGGGCGCTCTACCTCTCCCACGGACACCGCGAGGTCCCGAAGATGCCCGGCGGATCCTGTTATTTCACGGGACACACGCATATCCCCCACGATTACACGGAGGGCGGTGTCCGGTTCCTCAATCCCGGTTCCGTCTCCATTCCGAAAAACAATACCCCGCACGGCGCGATCCTCTATGAGGACGGCGAGGTGCGGCGGATCGACCTTGAAAAGGACTGATCTATTATGAAACTGGCAGAAGCTCTCATCGAGAGAGCCGATCTTCAGAAACGGATCGATCAGCTCGAGGACCGTCTCCAGAGCAACGCGCTCGTGCAGGACGGTGAGGAACCTGCGGAGGATCCCGTCGTTCTTCTCGCCGAGCTCACGACGCTCACGGCCTCGCTCGAGGAGCTCATCACCCGGATCAATCAGACCAACGCGTCGGCAGCCGTCGACGGTTTGACCCTCACCGCGCTCATCGCGAAGCGGGACTGCCTCACGAAACGCCTGCGCGTTCTCCGGCACTTCCTCTCCACCGCAAGCCAGACCGCCATGCGGAGCCGCGGATCCGAGATCATCGTCAAGAGCACCGTCTCCGTCCGCGATCTGCAGAAGACTGTCGACGATCTCTCGAAATCCCTGCGCGAGACCGACACGGCGATCCAGGCGGCGAACTGGTCGACCGATCTCCTCTGATTATCTGTGTGTAGCTTGGGCGGGCGAGTGTCGCCTCAGCGTTTGAGAATGAGACGCGCAAACTCTTCGGAGTTCTTATAGGTGGTAGAGCGCGGAGCCGCTCGGGTTCGAATCCCGCATGTACAAATCACGCTCCTCAATCTTACATGCGCACAACTCACTGTTATTCTTACTACCGGACACTGACGTCCCTGCGAGGGCGGGATCGGGGATTTATCTGAATACAAAAAAGGGCGGACCCCTCCATGAGAGGTCCGCCTGACTTTATTCCGCCGGTCAGTTCCCGAGGATGACGAGCAGAAGGATGATGACGATGATCCAGATAATGGTATCGTTGTCGAACAGGTTGCAGAAGCAGCTCATGATAAACCTCCGTGCCTTCGGGCGATGTGCGGAGCGGCGTTCTGCCTGCCGTGAGACTTCGCGCCGTCCTTTATCATGATATGCGTCCCGCTTCTTCCGGGTTCCTTCGGACCGGTCTCAGTCCTTCGGACGGAGGTCGAGCGATTCTGCGCCGAGAAAATCCGTCGCCGCCGTGAGGCTCGTCACCGGAAGCTCGAGATGGTCACCGCACTGCTTGCAGCGGACGGAGATCTCGTCTTCCCCGACGTCGACGGTATAATCGCCGCCGTCCGGACAGCTGCAGAGGATCTTTCCCTCATCCGCAAGATCCCGCACGACGTAGAGGATGATGTCCATCACCTGCGGATCGGTCAGCTCGCCGCCCTCGCCGCGGTGCTCCGCAAGCTCCTCGAACGACGTATCGCCGAGCAGCTCCATGAGCTCCTTCTCGGACTTTTTCAGCGCTTCCTGTACCCGCTCCTTCTTCCCGATGAAGCAGACGTCGATGCCGGAGTAGCTGCACGGGAGGGCGAAGAGATCCTTTTCGAAAAACATTCCCGAGGAAATGAGATAGCTGTGCGGCGTCGGGCAGAGGAAGCACGGCACGTTCAGACGGACCTTTTTATCCTTTGTGTAGACGATCTCAAGCTCGCTCTGTCCGCAGGGGCATTTGAGCCGGATCATATCCGCCGTGAGCGTGAAAATGCCCACGAGGCTCATGACGGTTGCGCCGCATTCCGGGCAGCGGTAGGCGACGGTCGTTTCTTTCTGATTGAGAACCATATTGACACCTCGGAAAACTTCATCGATGACATTATAGCACGCGCAGGGACAAAATGCAAGGAATTTCTGCGTCCTCCGCCGGAATTTGCGCGGTCTCCGATCTGCTTTTTTGCGGCGGTTGATTTTTCATGCGGGATGTGATATAATGGGACAAATCACACAAAGGAGGGCTTCTGCATGGAGATCTCGGTCACGGCGGTGCTGAACGACGAGGATGCACGCGGGAAGGCGTTCGTCCACTGGAAGACCTGGCAGGCGGCCTACGCGGGCCTCATCCCGGACGCCTACCTCACCGATCCGGCATTCCGGGAGCGGTGCGAGAAAATCGCGCTCACGTTCCGGGAGAACACGCTCCTCGCGAAGGACGGAGACCGGGTCGTCGGGTTTGCGGCTTACAGCCCATACCGCGGAGAGGATCTTCCGGACGCGGCGGAGCTGGACGGGTTGTATGTCCTCCCGGAATACTGGGGACGCGGGATCGGATTCACTCTGATGAACGCCGCCGCAGAGGCGGTGGGAGACAGGCCGGTGATCGCGCTGTGGGTCCTCGACGGAAACGAGCGCGCGATCCGGTTTTACGAACGCTACGGCTTCCGCTTCGACGGCGCGGAAAAGACGATCCGGCTCGGTGAGGAGCGGACGGTAAAGCGGATGATCCTCGAGCGTAAGCGGGGATAACGGACAGGAAATAATCACGGAAAGGAGGGGGAACGATGCGGTACGACAAGGCATCCGGGCGGGTGCTCATGGACGTCACGGAGCTGGCGCGGTATGCCTATGCCCGGGAGAATCCGCGCGCGCTGATGCAGAAATTCGGCTTCACGAAGATCGCGGATGAGCGGGAGCTGCCGGACGATCCGGAAGAGCGCCGCATGACGCCCGGAGAGCTCGGGACGGCTATCCATCATGTTGCGGAGACGGACGCCTCCCTTCTTGACGGCACGCAGACCGAGGTCCCGCTATCCCGCGAGATCACGCTCGGCGGAGAGATGGTTCTCGTACAGGGATACGCGGATATTATATCCTTTGACGGCTGTGTTCATACGGTCGAGGAGATCAAGACGGTCCAGTCGATCTCGAAGACCGTAAGCCCCTTCTCCGATCCCGCCCACTTCGCACAGTGCGCGGTCTATGCCTTCCTCTTCGCTGACGGGCGCGGGATCGACGGCGTGAAGCTGAAGCTCACCTATCGCCGTCGCTCGAACGGGGAGACGGTGTCGTTTGCCGCGCCGTTTTCCCGCACAGTCCTCGAAAAGCTCTTTCTGACGCTGACGGAGAGGGCCGCGCCGTTTGTGAAGGTCTTTGCCGAGCGGTTCACCGTATTTGCCGACGAGGCGAAGAAGATGCCGTTCCCGTATTCGACGATCCGGGACGGTCAGCGTGCGTTCATACAGGCCGCCTACCGCGCGATGAAGACCGGGCAGGATCTCATGGTCTCCGCGCCGACGGGCATCGGCAAGACGATCTCCGCGCTCTTCCCCGCCGTCAAGGTTCTCGGAGAGGGAAAGATCGACAAGGTGTTCTACTTCACGGCGAAGAACGTGACGGGGCAGGCCGCCCTCGATACCGCCCGCCGCATCGCCTCTCACGCGCCGCATCTCCGCGTCGTCTCCGTATCGGCGAAGGACGTCGTCTGCCCGATCAAAAAGGAGATGAAGGGTCTTCCCTTCCGTATGAACTGTCGGACCTGCGAACGGATGGATTCGATCAGCGAAGATTTCGGCCTCACCTACCGTCCGTACCGCGAACGGGAGCTTGCCGCTCTCGCCGATCTGCTCGCGGAGGAGGACACGGTCTACACTCTCCCGCGGCTGACGGCGGCGGCGGACAAATATAAGGTCTGCCCCTACGAGCTCTCCCTCGATCTTTCGGAACTCTGTATGATCGTCGTCTGCGACTACAACTACGCGCTCGACGACAACGTCCGCTTCCGGCGATATTTCAAGGATCCGGCGAACGCGGACCGCTATGCGTTCCTCTTCGACGAGGCGCACAACATCCCGGACCGCGCGCGCTCGACGTATTCCGCCGCCCTGCCGATGGACTGGCTCGAAAAACTGACGGAAGTGTACGAAGGCAGCCTCGCGGACTATCCGGACCTCGGCGCGGGAATTGAGGATCTCCGGCTTGCGCTGGAGGAGGTCCGCGCGATGTGCGACGAGAGCGAATATGTCCGCACAACACCCGAAGGGGATGTCTCCGGGGCGTACTGTCAGGCCTCGCGCGTGCCGGATGGGCTGGTGCGAACCGCGGGGAATCTGCTCCGCACGATGCGGTCCGTCTCCCGCGACGACGACGAGGACGGGGACCTGCTTCATCCCTTCGCCGACGCACTCGCGGGGATCCTCTTCGCCTCCTCCTATTTCGATGAGAAATTCCGCTTCTTCGCGCATCGGGAGAACGAGCGGGTCGAATGTGAGATCCTCTGCCTCGATCCGTCGGGGATCTGCGAGGCCATGCTCGGTGCGGCGAAATCGTCGATCCTGTTTTCGGCGACGCTCTCCCCGATGGAGTACTTCCGCGAGCTCTGCGGGATGGATCACGCCGCCCTGCTCGAGCTCGATTCTCCATACGATCCGGACAATCTCTGTCTCGTGTCCTACGATTCGGTGAGCACGCGCTACGCCGACCGCCGGGGCACGGCGATGGACTGCGCGGAGGTCATCTACGAGACGATCTCGGCTCGAGCGGGCAACTACATCGTCTACTTCCCCTCCTACGAGTATATGAAGCGGGTATGCCGGGCGTTTTCGACCCTCGGACCGGACTGCGCGCTCGTCATGCAGAAACCCGGGATGAGCTGGAAGGAGCGCGAGCGGTTCATCAAGGTATTCCGCGAGGGCGGCCACGGCTCGGTCGTCGGGTTCTGCGTCCTCGGCGGGATGTTCTCCGAGGGCATCGACCTCGCCGGGGAGAGCCTGATCGGCGTGATTGTCTTCGGTACGGGTATGCCGCAGCTCTCGGCGGAACGCAATCTCATGTCCGCGTACTACGACGACAAGACGGAGCGGGGCTTTGAGTTCGCGTATCTCTGCCCCGGCATGAACAAGGTCCAGCAGGCGGCGGGGCGCGTCATCCGTTCGGAGACGGACCGCGGCGTGATCGTGCTCTGCGACGACCGTCTCGGCGATCCGCGGATGAAATCGCTCTTTCCGAAGCACTGGCGGCACATGAAATACACGGGGGATCTCATCTCCCTGTCCCATATCCTCGACGAATTCTGGGTTTCAGAGGAAACGGCTGACAAAAATTGAATCCCGGCGGGGCGCGTTTTTTCGCAAATCGCTGAAATTTGATTTTTTCTGCCGTTCTCCTTTTTTTTGCGCGCAAAATATGCTATAATTCAAGGGTTGATTGAAGATCGAAAGATTTTGATAATATCTTTGAACGCATGCGAAAGGAATTTCCCTGCGAGGGAAAGACGGGTTGTTTGTTTTGATCAGAGAAGACCTCCGCAATGTAGCGATTATCGCGCACGTCGACCACGGCAAGACCACGCTGGTCGACCAGATGCTCAAGCAGTGCGACACCTATCATGAGAATCAGGTCGTCCGGGAGCGCGTTATGGACTCCGGCGATCTCGAACGGGAACGCGGCATCACCATCCTCGCGAAAAACACCTCCGTCGTCCGCAACGGCGTGAAGATCAATATTATCGACACCCCCGGCCACGCGGATTTCGGCGGCGAAGTGGAACGCATCCTGAAAATGGTCAACGGCGTCATTCTCCTCGTGGACGCGGCGGAAGGCCCCATGCCCCAGACGCGCTTCGTGCTCGGCAAGGCGATGGAGCTCGGTCACCGGGTCATCGTCGTCGTGAACAAGATCGACCGTCCCGACGCGCGCCTCGACGAGGTGCCGGACGAGGTTCTCGAGCTTCTTCTCGACCTCGACGCGACCGACGAACAGCTCGATTCTCCGATGCTCTTCTGCTCCGGACGCACGGGCAAGGCCTCCCTCAATCCCTATGAGATGGGCGACAACCTCGACCCGCTCTTCGATACCATTCTCAATTATATCCCGGCACCGGAGGGCGATATCGACGCGCCGCTCCAGCTCCTCGTTTCCTCCATCGACTACAACGATTACGTCGGACGCATCGGTATCGGACGCATCGAACGCGGCGTCATCCGTCAGGGCGAAGAGGCCGTGATCGTCAACTATCACACGCCGGACGCCCCGCCGAAGAAGACCAAGATCGTCTCCCTCTACACGATCGACGGTCTGACCCGCCAGCCGATCACCGAGGCGAAGATGGGTGACATCGTCTGCTTCTCCGGCGCGGCGGACATCACGATCGGCGACACCATCACCTCCCCGCTCGATCCCACGCCGCTCGAATTCGTCAAGGTCTCCGAGCCGACGCTCGAGATGACCTTCTCCGTCAACGACAGCCCGTTCGCCGGACGCGAGGGCAAGTTCGTCACCTCCCGCCAGATCCGCGAACGTCTCTACAAGGAAACCCTGAAGGACGTCTCCCTCCGCGTGGAGGACGGCGAGACCACCGACAGCTTCAAGGTCGCGGGCCGCGGCGAGATGCATCTCTCGATCCTCATCGAGACCATGCGCCGCGAAGGCTACGAGCTCTGCTGCTCCACGCCGCGCGTCATCTACAAGACCATCGACGGCGTCCGCTGCGAGCCGATGGAAAAGGTCACGATCGACGTTCCGGAGGATTCCGTCGGCGCGGTTGTCGAAAAGCTCGGCGCGAGAAAGGGCGAGCTGCTCGAAATGGGACTGCACGGCTCCCGGATGCGCATTGAGTATTCGATCCCGGCGCGCTGCCTCTTCGGCTACCGTTCTGAATTCATGACCGATACCCGCGGCGAGGGCATCATGAACTCCCTCTTCAACGGTTACGAACCCTACAAGGGCGAGGTCACCACCCGCTTCACCGGATCCCTCGTGGCCTCAGAGGACGGTGAGGCAACCTCCTACGGCCTCTTCAACGCGCAGGACCGCGGCGTCATGTTCATCGGCGTCCAGACGCCTGTGTACGAAGGCATGCTCGTCGGCGAATGCCCGAAGAAGGTCGACATCGCCGTGAACGTCTGCAAGAAGAAGCACCTGACCGCGATCCGTTCCGCCGGCGCCGACGAAGCGCTCCGCCTCGTGCCGCCGAAGGTCTTCTCGCTGGAGCAGGCGATCGAATTCATCGCGGACGACGAGCTGATTGAGGTCACGCCGAAGTCCATCCGTCTCCGCAAGAAGATCCTCAACACCGAAAACCGCCTCAAGGCCCAGGCAGCGGCGCAGAAGGCTGCGAATTGACACACCGTTATTTCCGGGAGAACCGTATTTTCACATGCGGTTCTCCTTTTTTTGTTATCGAAGGAAATTTCCGGCGAATTCCCGGAAGTTTTCGGCGAAAAGGACTTTACAATCCGGCATTTTTGCGGTATAATATATCGGATTGAAATGCCATGAGACATTTCGACCGTTCTTTGTCAACATTTTATATGGAGGATATACAAGCATGGCAAGAAAAAAGCTTTCCATGGATGGCAACACAGCTGCCGCGCATGCGTCGTACGCATTCACGGAAGTCGCCGCCATCTACCCGATCACGCCGTCTTCCGTAATGGCTGACGTGACCGACACGTGGTCTGCCGGCGGACTCAAGAACATCATGGGCGATACCGTCAAGGTGATCGAGATGCAGTCCGAAGCAGGCGCCGCGGGTGCGGTTCACGGCTCTCTCGCAGCCGGCGCGCTCACCACGACCTACACCGCGTCCCAGGGTCTTCTTCTGATGATCCCGAACATGTACAAGATCGCGGGCGAACTCCTTCCCTGCGTCATTCATGTT
>CACZSA010000340.1 GCA_902783705.1 uncultured Ruminococcus sp. | reverse complement strand
GTCGTACTGGCTCGTGCGGACGAGGGCGGTCTTGCCGGTCTGGTAGGAGTACTTCGTCTCGTGGCCCGCGCAGTTGACGAGGGTCAGGGTGTGCTCCGGCGCGTCGGACTTTTCCACCCGGTCGTAGAGGTCGCACCAGGGCTCGAGCTTGTCCGCGTCGAAGGAGGCCGTGGCCGCGGTGACGATGATGTTTTCGTTCTCCGGCAGGGTCAGGGTCTTCTCCCCGTTCACCGGGATCTCATAGCGGAAGAAGTAGGCGAAGAGGTAGAGACGGTCGCCGTCCTTGTCGTGGGTGTGCGTGAAGGTCTTGGCGATCTCGTCGCGCTTGATGAGCGGAGTCTTGCCGTTGACGAGCTGTTCCCACGCGCCGACGTTGTCGTGGAAGTCCTCGACCGCGACGCAGACTGCCTTGCCATCCAGCTTGAATTCCGCGCAGGTGTCGCCGTTTCCGGACGCCGCGAGGATGGAGACGCTCGTCGCACCTTCAGGGATCTCGATCGTCTGGCCCGCGCAGGCGACGGCGTTCGGCTCGGTCGCGGGCGCGAGGGTGAACGGGACGCCGGAGGAGACGATCTTCTCGTCCCAGAGCTCCTTCGGGCAGGCGATGCCCTGGGCGTAGTCGCCGCATTCCGGATGATGGTTGCAGGAGGTGATCTTCTTGTTGTAGGGAAGCGCGAGCGGGGCGAACTTCACAGGAGCGACCGCCGCTGCCGGGGCTTCGAGCTCGACGGCGAAGGTGCGGACGCCATACTTGCCGAAGTCGAGGGTGAGGGTGTCGCCGTCGAACGCCACGGGCGCGATCTCGTCTTCATAGCCGTTGGTCTCGGTGACGGAGGCGAGCTTCGACGCGAAGGTCAGCTTGACATCCTTCAGCTCGTGACCGACGGTGTTCTGGACGCGGACGATGATCCGATTGCCCTTTTCTTCCTTCTTGACCGCGCGGATGATCGCCGCGTCGTCGGAGACGGAGACAAGGGAGAGGACCTTCTTCGCGCCTTCGTGCTTCGTCGTGCAGAAGCTCATCTGGGGCTGGTTCAGCTCCGCGGCTTCCTTCGTGGTCTCGCCCGTCCGGGGACCCTTGTGGCCCATGATGGAGTAGGTGAAAAGGTTGAGACCCATGTCCTGCCAGTCCTGACCGGAATCCGGGGAGAACTGCGCGAGCGGCGTGTGGATGAGGGTGAGGCGGAGGGTGTTGTCGTTCGGCTTGTCCATGCCGTACTTGCAGTCGTTGAGGATCGAGACGCCGTAGGAGCCGTCCTCGGCAGTCAGATCCGCCCACTGATGGACGACGTGCTGATAGTACGGGAAGGAATCGGTGTTGCCGGAGTCGATCGCGCCGAGACCGAGGTCAAACGCGGCCTTCGGGTTGGAAACGGCGAGCGGGAACGCGGCGCGGAGGTTGGAGGCTCTCTCGAACCAGTCGACCTTGCATTCCACGTCGACGCGCTGTCCGCCGGCGGTGAGGCGCACGGTCTGCTCGAAGGTGGAGCCGCCGTGGGTCCGGGTGATCTTCAGCGCGCAGACGGCGGGACCGTTCTCCGCGATCTCGATCTTCACGTTGTCCTTCACATGGATGGGCTCCTCGAGGGAATCCGTCCAGACGAGCTCCCAGGAAGGCCAGTTGGTCGAGGTGTCGGGGCCGATCTCGAGTCCGGCGGGCGCGGAGAGAAGCTCGGTGTTGCCGTTCGCCTTGTCGACGATGGAGCAGATGTCGCCGCATTCATCGATCGTGACGCGGTACCGCTCGTTCTCGATCACGCGGTCGGAGACGCAGACGGAGGCCGTGAGCGGGGAGGGCTCGTCGGATTCCTGGATGTCAAACACGGCGCAGGAGACCGCGGGGGTCTTTGCGATGAATTTGAGGGTCTTCGACGCGGCGTCGTACTGCGCGGGGACCTCGCATCCGCAGGGCGCGAACACCCGGACGAACTTTTTGTCCGTTTCGAAGGGCTTCACGGTGACGACGTCGTTGCGCTCGACGGAGACCGGGTTGTAGACCACGGCGGGCGTGCCATGGACGTTCGTGTCGAGGGACTTCGCGATGCCGCCGACCGCCTTCGTGAGCTCAGCCGCGAACATGTTCAGCGCGATGACGTAATCGTTGTAGGTGAAGACGTAGGCCGAGGCGATGGAGGTGCCGGGCAGGTCGTCGTGGAACTGGTGCCAGAGGAAGGTCTGCCATGCGGTGAGAAGCCGCTCCTCGGGATATTCGGACGCTCCGAGCCATGCCGAGAGGACCGCCGCTCTCTCCGCGGAGTCCGCGAGCAGCTCGTTCTTGCGGTTCCATCTCTTGTTGATGGTGTGGGACGTGACCGCGCCGGAGCCGTGGGGGATCAGGAGCTCGCCGTCATAGGTCGGGAGCGCGTCGAATTCCTCGGGCGTGAGGTCGTTGAAGATGTCGTCCGTGGAGGCCGCGATGACTTCGTAGAGGTTCTCGCCGTTCTTGTCGATCGCCTCGTTGAGCATCTGCGCGGAGATCTCCTTGCAGGATCCGCCGTAGTCGCCCGTGCCGAAGTACATGGAGCGGGACGGGACGCCGGTGTATTTCTCGTTGTGCTCGATGGCGCGGAGATATTCCTCGCGCTCGCCGACGGGACGCTCGTCCGGCTTGTGCTCCGGTCCGTGCGGGTTGTTGAAGTTGTAGGTGTAGTCGCCCTCGAGCAGGGAGACCGCGACGCCCTTGCCGTCCGGGCCGATCCACTTGCCGAGGTCCATGCGCGGCTTGCGTGCTTCACGCGGAGTGTCGCGCGGTTCGGGTTCGGGGCGGGTGACAGAGCCGTCTTCATTGTAAATCGGGGAGCCGACGCCCCAGACGAGCTTCTGCGTCGAGAAGCCGTTCAGGCCCATGTGCGCCTCGATGGAGGGAAGGGCATAGCGGAAGCCGAAGCAGTCGGTGAGGAAGATATCGGTGCTCTTCTTGCCGAATTCCTTTTCAAAGAATCCGTTCCCGTACAGGATCTGGCGCATGAGCGCTTCGGAGGACGGGACGTTCGCGTCCATCGCGTCCCACGTGGAGCCCGCGACGTTCCAGCGGCCCTCGGCGACGTAGCCCTTCAGCTTTTCGTAAAGGTCGGGATAGTATTCCTTCGCCAGCTTGTAGCGGAACGCGCCCTCAAAGTTCATCCGGTAGTGTGGATACTTGTCCATGAGGTAGAAGTTGCGTTCGAGGGTGCTCTTGACGCAGTCGCGGATCGTGTCCTGGATCGTCCAGTTCCACTGGGTGTCGAGGTGCGCGTTCGCGACGCAGTAGAGTTTCTTTTTCTTTTCCATACATTCTCCTTGACCGGGGCGGTTCCCCGGATTGACTCCATTATACCCCAATCCGGGAAGGAAATGGTGACAATTATATTAACAATTTAGCGAAAGTTAAAAAATGTATCGAAAGAGAACGCCCGGACCCTGCCGCGCATATCCTGAAAGAGGAGGAACGGGGGCATCTCCCGCCCTCCGAAATGCGGCGGGCTGCTTCACGCAGTCCGGAAAGGACCGGAAAAATGGCAATCTTCCAGAATCAGGCCACCATCACGTTCGGCGGCGTCACCCGCGCCTCGAACATCACCACGGGCGAGATCGTGGAGGCCGTCGGGATCGTCAAGACCGCGACGCCCGCGAGCTATACGCCCGGCAGCCGGATCACCTACGTCGTGAACATCCGGAACACGGGCGACACCCCGCTCACCGGGCTCACCGTCACGGACGATCTCGGCGCGTATGAGACGGACGGCGAGATCATCGAGCGGATCACCGTGGTCCCGCTCACCTATGTCGACGGATCTGCGCGGGTCTTCACGGACGGAGCCGAGGGACCCGCGCCGACGGTGACCGCCGGACAGTCTCTCACGGTCACGGGGATCGACGTCCCGGCAAACGGCGTCACCACGCTCGTCTACCTCGCCGACGCGAACGAATACGCGCCGCTCGGGGCAGACGGACAGATCGAGAACACGGCGGCGGTCACGGGTCCCGGCGTCACAGGCGAGGTCACAGACACGGCAGTCGTCACGGCAGGGACTGCGGCGGACCTCTCGATTGTCAAGAGCGTCAACCCGGCGGTCGTCACCGAGAACAGCCGCGTGACCTACACGTTCGAGGTGCAGAACACGGGCGCGGAGACGACGGCGGAGGACAATGTCGTGATCCATGACACCTTCAGCCCGATCCTCACGGATCTCGCCGTCACGCTGAACGGCACCCCCCTGACGCCCGCGCAATACACCTACGACGGGACCACCGGGGAATTCGCCACGGCGGCGGGCACCCTCACGATCCCGGGCGCTTCCTATGCGCAGGATCCCGCGACCGGCGTCTGGACCGTCGATCCCGGCACGGCGACCCTCACGGTCTCCGGCGTGATCTGACGACCGGCAAACAAGCACAAAAAGAGGGACGGTCCCGTTCGGACTGTCCCTCTCTGACTGTATGGATTCGAATTCAAAGGATCTGGCAGAGCTCACGCAGGGTCTTCGCGAGGTTGTACGCAAAGGCGCGGACCTCCCCGAGCACAGGCTTCTGTCCGGCTTCGACAAGGCGTCTCCACGCGAGGATGGTCGCCGTCGGCGGAGTCGCCATCGGGACGAGATCGCAGCATTCGAGGAGGTTTGCCGCGACCTCGCACGCCTCGAGGAGCTTCCCGATATCGGACGGGCGGTAGTCGAAGGCGTCGTCGGTGTACTCCGTCAGGGCCCGCCTGATCCCGTCGATGGCGCGGGCGGCGTGACCCTCGCGGTTCGGAACGGGCACGATGATCGTGTCGAGATCGCGGCAGCGGTAGCATCCCATCATCGCGGAGATCGTCGCGGGATCCCGCACGGTGCCGTCGGGATAGAAGACGCCGTGCTCGGAGTCGCAGCGCCCGTGGATCATCAGCTCAAAGACGAACCAGCCCATGCCGAATTTCTCGCAGGTCTCGAGCGTCATGTCGTAGGGATTGCACCGCGCGAGGCAGCCGGTCTCCGTCTGGATCACGGGCTGACCGAACTTGCGTCCGATCTCCGCCGCGCGCGCGAAGTTCGCCTCGATGACGGCGCGGGTCGGGCTGTAATCGTGGAAGGTGACGACGTCCGTGAGCATGTTGATCGAATCGTCTGCCTCCCACGCGGTCGTGTAGCCGACGGTGACGGCGTTCGTCATGTCGTGCGCGCGGACGCAGGGGATGAAGTGGCGCAGGAATTCCCAGACGGTTTCGCATCGTCGGGCCTTCTCCTCCGCGTCCTCGCAGCCGTTGATCCACCAGCAGCAGAGCGGCTCGTTCATCACGTCCCACATGAGCAGTCCCGGTTCGCCGCGCAGGGCCGTGACGATTTCGGCGACATAGCGCTCCATCGCGGGCCAGCGGTCGCGGGGGAGGGTGGCGGAGTTCTCGCCGTTCCCGTTGAAGAGGATCGGCATGGTCTGATAGCCGCATTCGTACGCGATCCGGATGGAATGGACGAGACGGTTTACATACTCTTCCCCCTCGCGCTCCCACGCGTGGAAGCTCAGCCAGACGCGCAGGGCGTTGAGGTTCACGCGGCGTCCGTAGGAGAGCTCGCGGCGGAGCTGTTCCTCGTCAGCCGGGAAGCCGTAGTTCACGCCGCGGAGAAAGCGGTAGTCGTTCAAGGGTTTCATTGGATTTAACCTCCTCGGATTCAGACTTCAAGCGCGTTGTCGGACGCGAGCAGGATCTCGGTCATGTCGTCCGCGAGGGATCCCGACGCCTCCACCTCGCCGTCGCCGGAGGTGAGCACGATCAGCCCCGCCGCGAGGAGCGAGCTCTTCTGCTCGTCCGAGAGACGCGGCGCGTAATAGGCGATCCGGCCCTCCTCGAACAGCGCGCGTTCCAGTGCCTTGCCTGTTTCCTCGTCCGGAACGGACACGGTGAGCGGCTTCTGGCGCAGGTATTTTGCGCGTTCGGCGGGCGTGACGGCAGCGGACGAGCCGCGGATCCCCTCGTCGTCCGGGAGGACCTCGGTGATGATCCCGCCGCCCGAGATCTCGTAGTTGTCGACGATCACGAAGCGTCCCGTCGCCGGAAGATTCGCGCCGATGTCAAAGGCGATCTCGCGCTCGCAGACGATGGTGCAGTCGGCGATGTCGTGCTTGTTCGCCTGCTTTGCCCCCGTCGTCTTCTCGAGCGATGCGGCGTCGAGGACCGAGTGGATCTCGGCGATGCGGCAGACGGTTTTCGCCGTGCAGGACTTGAGGATGTATTCCTTCCCCGTCACGAGGGGAGATTTCCCGAGCCAGAACATGCTCGCGCGGAAGGTGCGTCCCACGGCGGGCGGTTCCTCGCCGGATTTGCAGGCGATCTCCCCGCGCCGGACGTAGATCTGCGTCTCCATCGTGAAGCCGCAGGACTTGCCGCGCGAGAATTCCGTCGGTCGGCGGGCGGAGTCCGCGTCCATGAACCACTCCTCGAGCGTCTTCACGCGGGCGGATTTGCCGGACGGATAGAAGACAACCTCGTCGCCCGCCCGGAGGGAGCCGGATTCACAGAGTCCCGCGACGATGCGGCGGTCGTCCCCGCCTTCGGTGAATTTGTAGACGTCCTCGACCGGGATGCGCAGGGGCTTGTTGTCCTCGTGATCCCCGCCCTCGAAGCGGTCAAGCTCCTCGAGCACGTCCGCGCCGTCATACCACGGGGTCCGCTCCGAATGGGAGGCGATGTTGTCCCCCTCCATCGCGGAGACCGGAATGAACGCCGCCGGGGTGATCCCGATGGAGTGGAGAAATTCCGTGTAATCCCGCACGATCCCGTCGTAGACCGCGCGGTCGTAGTTCACCAGGTCGATCTTGTTCACAAGCACGGCGATCTGCGTGATGCCGAGCATCTCGAGCATGTATCCGTGGCGGCGGGAGTTCTCGCAGATCCCCTCCGCCGCGTCGATCACGAGCAGGGCGGCGTCCGCGCGGGAGGCCCCGGTGATCATGTTCTTGAGGAATTCGATGTGCCCGGGCGCATCGATGATGATGTACTTCCGCTTCTCCGTCTCGAAGAAGCAGCGGGCCGTGTCGATCGTGATGCCCTGCGCGCGCTCGTCCTTCAGGGCGTCGAGGAGAAAGGCGTATTCAAACGGCTTTCCCGTTCTCCGGCAGAGCTCCCGGATGCCCTCGATCTTGCCGTCGGGGAGGGTGTGCGTGTCGGCGAGGAGGCGTCCGATGACGGTGCTCTTGCCGTGGTCCACG
>CACZSA010000339.1 GCA_902783705.1 uncultured Ruminococcus sp. | reverse complement strand
CTGCCGGTGCCGATCGCGGACGGCGTCTCCGGGGACTGCGACTGGATGCTCCTGCCGGACTACGGATCGGCGTGCGAGGACTGGAGCAGCTTCACGGACGAGGCGATCCGGGAACGCGTGCGGGAGCTGCGCCGGATCATCGCGCACCTCGAAGGGGACGCATTCTTCGATCTCGCGACGCCGGGGAAGCTCGCCGATGCCTGCCGCTCGATCCTACCGACCCTCGCGGATGCCGGATGGAGCGAGGACGCGCGTGCCGGACTCCTCGGATGGACGGAGGGAGAGGCGAAGGTCTGCTTTGAATCCCCTGCCGCGCTTCTGCACGGGGACATGAAGGGCGAGAACGTGATCCATGCGGCGGGCGGCGAGATCCTCCTCGACTGGCAGAGGCCGATCCGCGGTCCCGAGCCGCTCGAGGAAGAGCTGGCGCTCCTCCTCGCCGGACGGGAGAGCCGGGGACCCTTCGCCCGTCTTGCCGCGTTCACCCTGGGGTACTGGTACGCGTGGGCGCATCGGACCTGCCTGCCCTATCCGTTCGTGTGCGGGATGGCAGGGAAGTATCTGCGGGGCGCGATGGAGGATCGGTAAGAGGGAAGAGGTAAAAGGTAAGAAGGAAGAAGAAAGAAGTGCGGAAGAAATCCGCTTTCACGGATTTCAGAAAAGCAAAAAAAGACCGTACGTTCGGGTTTGGCCCCGCGTACGGTCTTTCTCTGTATCGGTTGTTATTCGATATTCACGCTCTTTTTGGCGATGCGGACGCTCATCCACCAGAAGAGGGCGGTGACGAGGAAGTTGACGCAGATCTGCACGATCAGCCACAGGTTCGGGCTGAACTCGCCGTAGTCGTACAGGTTGAAGATGATGCCCATGCCGAAGAGGCCCATCGTCGGGAAGATCGAGGTGAGCAGATTCACGACGAAGTTCACGGCGAAGATCATGCCGACCGCGGCGAGGGCCTTGTTCTTCCGCACGACCGACGCGCCGAAGAGGATCGCACCCGTGATCTGGAAATACCAGCGGACGGCGGCGGTGAGGGCGGCGAGGACGAGCAGGAACACCGTGAGCGGGTTCCCCGCGAGCATATCCAGAACGTCCTCCCAGAGGTACGCCATCGCCTCGCGGAAATCCTCGCCGCCCGCGATCACGGCTCCGGTGTACATCAGGCCGCCCGCGAGCGTCAGGGCGATCCCGCCGAAGCAGAACCACACCGCCGACGCGAGGAATTTCGCGCCGATGAGCTGGCCCGGCGTGACGGGGAGGGTGAAGGTGAGATACGCCTCGTCCGTCACCATCGAACGGTAGAAGCGGACGAAGATGAGAACGGACAAGACGGTCATTGCGGCTGCCAGCGCGGTGAAGATGAGCAGGGTGCCGCCGACCGATATGCTGAGCATCAGGCCGTAGCCGTCGCTCTCTTCGGGAACGAGCTGCCCGCTGCCCGTCGCCGCGAGGAAGAGCATGTTGAAGAAGCCGAGGACTGCCGCCGCCGCGATGGCGATGAGGACCGGGACCTGCGCCCGGCTGAGCGAGCGGAAATCGTGCTTAAAGAGTTTTACCAGCATCGGAACACCTCCCGGAAGAGCTCGTCGAGCGATTTGCCGGTATCCGCGCGGACGACCTCGGCCTCGCCGCTCATGATGACCGAGCCGCCGCCGATGAAGACGAATCCGTCGAGGATCGGCTCCACGTCGCGGATCAGGTGGGTCGAGAGGATCACCGTCGCGCCCGGCTCATACGCCGTCACAATGGTATGCAGAATGAAGTCGCGGGCCGCGGGATCGACGCCGCCGATCGGTTCGTCGAGGAGATAGAGCTTCGCGCGCCGCGCCATGACGAGGACCAGCTGCACCTTCTCGCGCGTGCCCTTGGAGAAGGTTTTGAGCTTTCCGTCGACCGGAACGCCGAGGATCGAGAGCATCTCCCGCGCGCGCCGCTCGTCGAAGTCGGCGTAGAAGTCGCGGAACAGGCCGATGCAGTCGCTCACCCGCATGCCGGGATCGAAGTACATCCGCTCGGGGAGGTAGGAGACCATCGCCTTGGTCGCGGTGCCGGGCGCTTCGCCGTGGATGAGGACCGCGCCCGCCGTGGGCTGGAGTAGTCCGGCGAGGATCTTGATGAACGTGGTTTTGCCGCTCCCGTTCGGGCCGAGCAGACCGATGATCTTGCCCGCCGGAAGCTCGAGGGAGATGTCGGAGAGAGCGGTCGTCGGGCCGTACCGCTTGGTGAGGCCGTAGCACGCGACTGCCGCCATGGGTCTGCCCGTGTTCGCCGGAGCGGGAACAGTCTTCTCGGACTGTGCGGGCTCCCCGGACGATGGCGTCTGGGATTCAGGCTTTACGGGGTCGGGGGAATCGGGACCGAAGGAGACCTCGGGGATCGGCGCGTCCGGCGTTTTCTCCGGGATCGCGGGATTCACCGATTCTTCTTCGGGATGGTTGAAGGTGGAATCCAAAATCATACATCCTTTCTCTTGTTCTGTGTGAGCTTATTATAGCACGGAAATGACTGCTTGTCAATAACTTTTTATCGAAAAACGATAAAATTTTCATTTTCTGTCCGTGAACAGAACAGAGCCCGCGGAAGGCAGGCTCTGGCGGGGGTCAGTCCGCGTAGACCGACGTGATATCGAAGTATTCTTCGAGCACCTGTCCGCTGTCGTGCAGCTTCTGCGCGAGTTCCTTGCCCACGAACCGGACGTGCCAAGGCTCGTACATGAAGCCCGTGATGTCCTCTTTATCCTTCGGATAGCGGAGCGTGAAGCCGTATTCCCACGCGTGCGCGGCGAGCCATTTGCCCTCGGGGGTGGTGTCGAAGTTGTCGTCGAAGGAGTTGAGGTCGAAGGCCAGCCCCGACTGATGCTCGGAGTGACCGGGACGCGCCGAATAGCGGTCCGCGGCATCCTTGCCCTCGCGTCCGACATAGGTGTTGTACAGGTTGAGCTGCTGATCGTAGGAGCGGAATCCGGATTCGACCCAGAATTCGAGTCCGTCCTCCGACGCGCCCGCGATGAGCTGGTCGAGCGCCGCCTTGGCCTCCGCGCTCACGCCGGGATTGTAGGTCTTCGGCAGGGCGTAGGTGCGGTTGACGATGAGCGTGCCGTCGATGTACGTCGGCTCCTTGACGACCTCGGCGATCTTGACGTTGACCGTGACCTTCGCCGTGACGTCCTGATTGTCCTGCGAGCGGACCGTGACCGTGCAGGTGCCGGGACCGACGCCCAGAATGCGCCCGTACTTGTCGACCGTCGCGACGGCGGTGTCGTCGGAGGTCCAGATCTCGCCCTTGTCCCCGGCGTTGGTCGGGTACATGGTCACCCACGGCATATCCATCAGGCCGACCTGAATGGTGGTTTCGTATTTATCGAGGGAGATCTGCTTGACGTGGATGACGTCCTGATCCTCCACGACCATGACGTCCACGACCGCCTTCACGTCCGGGTTGTCGGTCGAACGGACCGTCACCTTGCATTCGCCCGGCGCGACGCCCGTGATCTTTCCGTAGGTGCTGACCGAGGCGACCGCCGTGTCGTCGGAGGTCCAGATCTCGCCGACGTCGAGCGCGGTGGAGGGGAGCATCGTCACGATCGGCATATCGGATTTTCCGACCTGCACGGCGACGATGTATTTATCGAGCCGGATGCCCGTCACATGCGTCCCGCCGTCCTCCGCCGGAGTGTCCGCCTGCGTATCCGCCGTATCCGCGGGGGTGTCCGACGCGCCCGCCGTTCCGGGATCGGGGACGACCGGGGTGGGCAGATCGACCGGATCGATCGGAGTGACCGGATCGGTCGGCTGGGCGGGATCGTCGGCGGGTGACGCCGGGTCGTCCGGGTTCTCCGGCGTCACGATCGGGGTGAGCGTGCCTGCGGGATCCTCCTCCGGGGTGTCCGTGATCGTGATCGGGGTGTCCGGATCTTTATCATTCTCGCCCTTGCGGAAGAAGCAGCCCGTGAAGCAGCCAGCCAGCAGAAGTCCCGCGAGGATGCCGGCTGTGATCCTCGTCTTCGGTGTCGTCATGCGTCGTCCGCCTCCTTTTCCGGCAGAAATATCGGGATGTGATTCTATTATACACGATTTTCCCCGGGAATGCAACGGGGCGCGGCACAGAATTCACACAGATTTGACGAAAATGACAAAAATTGAACGATAAAAAAGGCAGAGGGGCGCGGGACTCCTCTGCCTCATGGAATGCGGGATCAGATATTCACAAGGTTGTCAAACATATCGGCGTGGTCGCGGAGGGTCTTTTCGCTGCCGACGGCGCAGAGATAGCCCTGCGCGCAGATCTTGTCGAAGATCTCCGCCGCCGCGTGGAACTGCTCCGCCGTGATCGAGAGCATCTCTTCTCTTTCGCGCACGACGTCCTCATAGGTCCGTCCGGTGAGCCATGCGTCGAAGGAACGGCTGGCCTTGCCGGCGGGGGACATGGGACGCTCGTAGCCCGAGAATGTGCCGATGATATACTTCGTCAGCTCGGCTTCGTCGAACTTCGCGTTCTTCACCCAGTTGCCGGTGCCCTTGTAGACCTCGTCGGTCTCGGTGAGCTTCGGGTCGCGGTAGGAGGAGAAGGTCACGTTTCCGGTCGCGCCGCCGAAGCCGCATCCGCAGCCGTACGCGCCGCCCTTGACGCGGATCTGCTGATAGAGCCAGTCGGTGTTGACCGCCGTCTTCACGACCTGTAAGCCGCCGTTGTAGGCGAGCCCGTCGAAGCCGAGGTTGCCGACGCGGGCGACGTACTGCACTTGCGACGGGATGAGAATGCCTTCGTTCTTCTTCACGGGGACGTATTCCTCGCCCTCGCCGAGATCCTCGCGCGGCATGGAGCGGAGACCGTCGATGAGCGCGGGCAGGGATTTTTCCGTCGCCGCGATGCCCGCTTCGTCCGCCGCGAGGGAGAGCACGACGTTCTTCGGGTTGAAGACCGCCGCCGCGACCTTCGCGAGGTTTTCGGCAAGCTCATCCTTTCGCTCGTCGAAATTGTCCGCGAGATCCTTCACGAAGAAGTAGAAGTCGAGGCCGTTCAGCGCCTGGTCATAGCAGTCGTACTTCGAATAGTAGGAACGCGCGCGCGCCGCCGCCACGGAGTTGCCGTTCGACATGATGGCGCGCTGACGGTCGGATTTCAGCTCCGCGAGGATGTTCTTGATGCGCGCGGTGTCGGTGAATTTCGTGCCGCGGGCGATCTCGAGGGCCGTTTCGAAGGCGAACGGGATGTTCTCGGCGAGGGCCTTGGTGTGGACCCCGAACATCGGACGGTAATCGTCGAGGGTGCCGAACTTCCGCGGGGTCGCCGGCCAGAAGGACAGGTTGCCGAGGTTGAGGCGGATGTTGATCGAGAGCTCATCGTAGGTGTGCTCCGCCGTGTCGACGCGCCCGAGGATGTGCCCGAGCAGGCCGAGGTACGGGACGTACTTGTGCGGGAGCTTGCCGATATCGAAGTAGAGGCTCGCGTAGGTGATGCCGTTGGTCTCCACCGGGTGGAAGACGGTCTTCACGCCGCCGACGGTGCGCTCTTCGTTGTAGAAGGGGATCGTGTCCTTTGAGATGTCCCCGCGTCTGAGCGACGGGATGCAGTTGAGCTCCTCCTCGGTCGGCTCGTGGGACTGGTATTCGCGCAGGGCCTTCGTGTCCGCGACGATCTGATTCACCTCGTCGGGCGTGAGGGAGGCCTTGTAGGCGGCGAGCTTTTCGCGCAGCTCCTCGTTCTTGCGGTCGACGAGTCCCTTTTCGGGGAGCAGGGTCATGAGCACCGAGTGATCGGAATCGAGGATCACGCGGCGGACGAGATCTTCGTAGTAGCCCGTGCCGATGCGGCGTTTCAGTTCCGCGTAGTCGTCGAGCACGTGCATGTAGGTGAACGCGCCGTCCTCGTCATAGAGCCAGGACTGGAGCATATCGGAGGCGACGTCGAGGCCGCGCGGATATCCGCCGTAATCGGCTTCGCGGAAGTGGAACTCGCGGATGTTGATCGCGGCGAGCAGGGCCTTCTCGTTGATGCCCTTTTCCACCTCGGCGGCGAGGGTGTCCTTGATGATCGAATAGAAGCGGTCGAGGTCCTCTTCGCGCGCGTTCTTCGCGATGACGGAGAAGGAGTCCTCGATCATGTGGGAGTCATACCCGCCGTAGATGTCCTCGCCGATGCCCGCGTCGGTCAGCGCCTTCTTGAGCGGCGCGCCGTCGTCGTTGAGGAGCACGGAGGAGAGAATGTTCCACGCGCGGCAGTCGAGCACGTCAAGGTTCGATCCGCCGAGCGCGGCATACGCGAGAAACGCCTTGCCCTCGGTCTCGTCGTTCACGCCCACGGAGTAGTGCGAGACGGCGCGGCGGGGTTCCTTCGAGCCGAAGCGCGGCTGGGCCTTCACCTCGGAGTGCGGGTCGATCGCGTCGAAGGAGGAGAGGTAGTTCTCGTCCATCCACGCGAGGCGCTCGTCCATGTCGCAGTTGCCGTACAGGAAGATGTAGGCGTTCGACGGATGATAGTGGCTGCGGTGGAAGTTCAGATAGTAGTCATAGGTCAGATCCGGGATGTGGTCCGGGTCGCCGCCGGAGTTGACGCCGTAGGTCGTGTCGGGCAGAAGCACGGTGTTGAGCTCGTCCCAGACGGTCCGGTCGGGGGAGGACATCGCGCCCTTCATCTCGGAGTACACGACGCCGTTGACCTTGAGCTCGTCCTCGGGGGATTCGAGCTCGTAGTGCCAGCCCTCCTGCATGAAGATCTGGCGGTATTTATAAATATTCGGATAGAAGACCGCGTCCATGTAGACGTTCATCAGGTTCTTGAAGTCCTTGTCGTTGCAGGACGCCACGGGATAGAGGGTCTTGTCCGGATAGGTCATCGCGTTGAGGAACGTGTTGAGGGAGCCCTTCGCGAGCTGCATGAAGGGATCGCGGGAGGGGAAGTTCTTCGAGCCGCAGAGGACGGTGTGCTCGATGATGTGGCACACGCCCGTGGAATCCTCCGGCGGGGTGCGGAAGGCGGCGCAGAAGAGCTTGTT
>CACZSA010000338.1 GCA_902783705.1 uncultured Ruminococcus sp. | reverse complement strand
TTGTGGTTGCGGTTGAAGATCGCGTCGTTGATGCCCTCGCCCGTCAGCTCTTCGGCGGACATGAGGGTGTAGGCGAAGTTTGAGATGGAAGGTGAATGCAAATCCGCCGTAGTCGCCGGTCGGAAGGTCGGCGTAGAGGGCGGCGGTGGGATCCTCCTCCTCTTCCTCGACGGGGGTCACCGCACCGGGATCGGAGGGGTTTTCAGAGGCGGCCTGATCGTTGTTCGCCGTGCTCTCGGAACAGGAGATGAAGGCTGGCAGAAGCATCGCGAGCGCGAGCAGGATGGCAAGCGTTTTCTTCATTCTTGGACTCCTTTTCGTTGTGTCTGGATGGGTTCTCTTGGGTTCATTATACCTCTCCGCGCGGAGTTTGTCAACGGGAAGGGCGAAGGATTTTCCCGCAGGCCATAAAAGAGCGCATCCCGCGGGGGACACGCTCTGTGCGCGAAAAGCTTATTCGAGCTCGACCTTCACGGGCTTGCCCGTCGCCATCGATTCGTTGCAGGCCATGGTGAACGCCACGGACTTGAACGCGTCGCGGTACGGGGAGCGGATCTTCGAGCCGTCGCCGGAGATGACCGCCTCGATGAACGTCCGGTCGCAGAGGATCCCGGCGTCGCCCTCCTCGCGGTAGAGGATGCTGTCGCCCGTTGCCTCGCCGAGCGCGCCGTCGCCCTTGATGACGAAGCCGTCCTTCTCGGGAGCCGGTTCTGCGGGCTTCTCGCCGAAGACCTCGAACGTGCCGAGGATCTTGAGCTCCGCTCTCTTGTCCGCCGCGGAGAAAATGATCTTCGAGTCGAAGCTGTTGCCCGTCTTCGCGTAGTCGCCCGTGGAGATCGTGCCGATCGTGCCGTTCTGGAACTTCACGATGGTGACGGAGCAGTCGTCGGTGTTGTAGTCCGGGATGCCCTTCACGAAGCCGCGCGTGCCGTAGGTGCAGACCTCCTCCGGCTCGCCGAAGACATAGCGGATGATGTCGAACTGATGGATCGTCTGCTCTACGATCTGACCGCCGGAAAGATCCTTGTCCTTCCACCAGAACACGCCGGGAACGCCGCCGATGCGGGTGCAGTCGATGAAGACGATCTCGTTGTTTTTGCAGAATTCGACGTTCGGCGCGACGAGCTTGGAGTAGCGGCACTGGAAGCCGGAGGCGGTGATGAGGTTCTTTTCCTCCGCGGCGTCCCGGATGCGGCGGGCGAGGTCGAGATCGAGGGCGAGCGGCTTCTCGACGAAGAAGGGGATGCCGCGCCGGATCGTCTCAAATTCGATCTCCCCGTGGCAGTACGGCGGGATGCAGATGAAGACCATGTCCGGCTTCACCTCGTCGTACATCTCGAGGTAGTCCGTGTACGCCTTGCCGGAGCCCGCCTTCTTCACGAAGGATTCGGCTCTCTCCGGGATCAGGTCGCAGAAGCCCGCGAGCTCGATGATGTCCGTGAAGCCGAGGAAGTGACCGAGGTGGTAGGTGCCGATGCCGCCGCAGCCGATGATGGCGAGTTTCTTTTTCATGATGATTCTCCTTTGATTATGGATGATGCCCGGGACCTCTCCCGCGGCTGTTTGTTTACTGATACTGAATGATCTCCCCGATCTCGCGGGCGACCTTCGCGTAGTAGTCGTCCCAGGACATGTCGGGATCGGATTTTCCGACCTCGCCGGTGAGATAGCCGTCGAAGCCGCCTGCCCGGAGCGCGGGGATGATCGCCGCCCAGTTCGCCGAACCGTGGGTGATGTCCTCCCAGGTGCCGCCGGAATTGATCCCGCCGTGCCGCTTGTAGTCCTTCACGTGGACGCAGCCGATGTGTCCCGCGAGGACCTCCGCCCAGTATTCGGAGACAGAGAAGGCGAGCATGTTCCCGGCGTCAAAGTACGCGCCGATCGAAGGGGAGCCGATCTCCTCGATCATCGATTTCATGTCGTAGGGGGAGAGGAAGAAGCCGTTCCAGACGTTCTCGAGACCGACGAAGATGCCGGACGCTTCGATCTCGCTCCGCATGGACTTGTAGAATTCGATGCTGACCTCCCGCGCGCCCTTGAGCGTGAGCGTGCCGTCCATGCCGCCCGGAACCGTGAGGATCCCGCAGGCACCAAGAGCCTTCGCCGCTTCGATCTGCTTGCGGATGAGGCAGCGGTAGTCCTCCCAGCGGTCCGGATGCCCGCTCATGCCGCCGGAGAGGGACGTCGAGATGCTGACGACGGGCAGGGAATACCGTTCGCTGAGGGCACGGATCGCCGCGTAATCGGCCTCCGTCGTCTCCATGGAGAGCGCATGCGCGCCGCCGGGTCTGTCCACGTTCAGCTCGATGCCGTCGAAGCCCGCGCGGGAGACGGCGACGAACATCGTCTCAAAGTCCGCCGAGCCCTCGACCGTCCAGGCGTTCAAAGATTTTTTCATCGTGAACCCTCCTCTTGTGGGGATTGTGAATCGGATCAAATTGACTTTGCATGGGAAAATCCGGCCCAAAACGCAAGAATTTACGGATTCGACTTTCATTTCCGCTGAAATCAGTATATACTATAAAACAGGGACTGTCAAGAAGAAACGGCGAAAATTCTGCCGCAAACGGGACGATTTTCATGAAAATCCTACATACATCCGACCTGCATATCGGACTCAGACTCTGCGAAACGAACATGAACGTCGAGATCGAAGAGGCTCTCGACGCGATCCGGGAGATCGCCCTCCGGGAGGGCTGCGCCGCGGTGATCGTCGCTGGGGACATCTACGACCGCGCCGCGCCCTCCGCCGAAGCCGTCGCGCTCTTCGACCGCTTCGTCACCGGACTGACGGAAGCGGGGATCCGGCTCCTCGCGATCCCGGGCAACCACGATTCCGCCGAGCGCGTGGGCTATCTCTCCTCGCTCCTCGACCGGGCCGGCGCGTATTTCGCTCCCGTTTACAGCGGGGAAATAAAGCCCGTGACGCTCCGGGACGGGGACAGTGAGGTCGATTTCTGGCTCCTGCCGTATTTCCGTCCGGTCGAATACCGCGCGGCGGTGCCGGAATCGGAGGCCGAAGGCTGGAGCGGCACGGCGGCGGAGGCGATTTCGCGCATGAAGCCCGATCCGGACCGCGCGAACGTCCTCGTCGCCCATCATTTCGCGGCGTCCGGCGGGGAGGGCATCGACGATCTCGCGGGCGGCGTCGGGCGGGTCGATCCCGCGGTTTACACGCCGTTCGACTACGTCGCCCTCGGGCATCTGCACCGCGCGCACGCCGTCGGACGGGAGACGGTGCGGTACAGCGGTTCCCCCGTAAAATGCTCGTTTGACGAGGCGGGAGACGTCAAATCCGTCTCGCTCGTGACGATCGACGGGGGAGACGTGCGGATCGAGGAGATTCCCCTCCGAGTGCGGCGCGACGTGCGCGAGATGCGCGGGACGTATGAGGAGCTGGTCTCGCCGGAGTTCCGCGTGAAGGGGAACACGGACGACTACCTCCGCGCGATCCTCACGGACGAGGAGGATGTCCCGGACGCGGTGGCGAAGCTGCGGGCCGTGTACCCGAATCTGTTGCGCCTCAGCTATGACAATGCGCGGACGCGTGCGCTTGGAAACCGGGAGATCGCGTTCCATGACGCGGGACCGGATGCGCTCCGGGCGGAGGACGTCTTCGCCGAGCTCTGGGAGCGTCAGCAGGGCGCGCCGCCGGACGGGGAGACGATGAACATGGTCGCGGAGCTGTTCCGGGCCGCCGCGGAAGGAGGGGAAGAGGCATGAGACCGCTGGAGTTGACATTGAAGGCCTTCGGACCGTACGTATCGGAGCAGACGCTCGATCTGCGCGCTTTCTCGGGCGGCGGGCTCTATCTCATCACGGGGGATACGGGCTCCGGAAAGACGATGCTCTTCGACGCGATGACGTTTGCCCTCTACGGCGAGCCGAGCGGGGACAGCCGGGAAAGCGGGATGCTCCGCTCGAAAGCCGCACCGCCGGACGAGCTGACCTCGGTCACGTTCACCTTCGAGGACGCCGGGCAGGTGTGGACCGTGTACCGCGAATGGGGACGCATGCGGAAGCACCGCGACGGGACGTTCTCGGAGGAGCGCTCGCAGGAGGCGTGGATCCGGAACGCGGACGGGCGGATCGCCGCGACGAAGCAGAAGCCCGTGACCGCCATGGTGACGGAGATCGTCGGGCTTGGGCGGGAGCAGTTCCGGCGGTGCGTGATGCTTGCGCAGGGCGAATTCCGCGCGCTTCTGTTCGCCGGGACGAAGGAGCGCATCCCGATGCTCCGCGGGATCTTCGGAACGGAGCTCTTCGAGCGGTTCACGAAGGAAGCGGCGGAGAGAACAAAGGAAGCGCGGACAGAGCTCGACACGCTCCGGTCCCGCGCGGAACAGCTCGCCGCGGCTTACGAGACGGAGAACGAGGACACGCGCGCACTCCTCGATGAGTGGAGGACAGCCCGGGCGGATACGCTCGCCGACGGCCTCGACGCGGACCTCAAGCGCGCGCAGGAGCGGATGGCGGCGGACGAGGAACTTCTCGCGAAGCGGGCGTCGGAGCGGACGGCGGCGGAGGAGGCCCGGATCCGCGCGGAGGGCGACGCGAAGAACGAAGCGGCATACCGCAGAGCCGCCGAAGATCGTGACTGTGCCATGGCCCTTCTCGCACAGGCCGAGGAGGCGGCACAGAGCGTCGGCGAGCGGCGTAAGCGTGCGGCAGCTCTGCGCGAACGGGCGGCGTCCTTCAAGGCGTACGAGCCCGATTACGACGAAGTGGACAGCCTGAAGCAGGATCTCGCGCAGACAGAAGAGCGCGCGGCGGCGATCCGGGAAGAGCTCGCGGCATGCGAAGAGGAGAGCGCGGGATTTGCGGAGAAGAGCGCGGCATTGCAGAAGAAAACCGAAATCCTCGCCGCGCTTGTCGAGAGCGGGCAGGGACTCGAGCGGGAATCCGACGCGCTCGACGGAGAGATCCGGCGTTGCGCGGATACGGGGAAGCTTCTCGGACTGCGGCGGGAGGTTCAGGGCGAGATCGTCCGGGCAGAGTCGGCCTACCGTCGGGCGGCGGCGGACTGGGAGCACGGACGTGCGGCGGCGGATGCCCTGACGCGGCGGTATTTCGACGGCATCGCCGGGATCCTCGCACAAGACCTCACCGACGGCAAGCCGTGCCCGGTGTGCGGCGCGACCGTTCATCCGACGCCTGCTTCCCGGGAAGAGGACGTCCCGGACCGCGACGAGGTGGACCGTGCGGGCGAGCAGGCGGAAAAACTCTCCGCTGTCATGCAGAAGCGCGCGGAGGAGCTCTCGGCGGCGCGCTCGAAGGCCGGACGTCTCGACGAGGAGCTGGAGGCGGCATGCGGAGAGATCCCCTCGCCGGATGCGCTCGCCGACCGGATCCGGGAGAACGGGGAGCGGGCGGAAAAGCTCGCCGCCGACCGGAAAAACCTTGACGGACGAAAGGCGGAGCGCGACCGGGCCGCGGAAGAGCTCGGAGGGATCCGGGAGGAGCTTGAGAAGCTTGACGAATCCGCACAAGCCGCCGGTGAGCGGAAAAGCGCGCTGTCCGGAAGCCTCGCGGAGATCGGCGCGGCGGTCGGCGAAAAGCGGGCCCGGCTCGACGCGCTCACGGCAAAGCTGCCCCTGAAATCCCGCGCGGACCTCGACACCTGCGTCCGTTCCATGACGGAGCGGGCGGCGAAGGAGGAGACAGCGGCGGAATCGGCGGAGAAGGCGCGGACGGAGGCGGCCCTCGACGCACAGGCCAAACAGGCGGCGGCGGAGACCCTCGCCTCGCAGATCCGGGACAGCGAGGCCGCGCACCT
Source organism: uncultured Ruminococcus sp. (assembly GCA_902783705.1). GTDB lineage: Bacteria > Bacillota > Clostridia > Oscillospirales > CAG-272 > UMGS1696. The sequence goes on along the minus strand of CACZSA010000338.1, from coordinate 4,281 downwards.
CGAAGAATACGCGCGCCGGGCAGAGAATCTCACAGAGGAGGTCGCGCGGCTCGGCGGGCAGATCGCGGCGGCAAAGGAGCGCGTGCGCCGGAACGGGAATACAGCCCGCTCGCTCGTCGGAACCTGCGAGAAGCTCGCGGAGGCCGAGCATCGGTACGCGAAGCTCTCGGCGATCTCGCAGACGGCGGGCGGCACGGTCGCGGGCAGGGAAAAGCTGACCCTCGAGGCCTTCTGGCAGGCGCGTCTCTTCGAGCGGATCCTGCGGCGGGCGAATATCCGGCTGATGCACATGACGGACGGGCGGTATGAGCTGAGGCGGCGGGAGGACGGTTCCCTCGTCGGCAAGAGCGGGCTCGAGATCGACGTCGCGGACCATTGGGACGGCTCGCTCCGGAGCGTGAAATCCCTCTCCGGCGGCGAGGCGTTCACGGCATCCCTCGCCCTCGCCCTCGCGCTCTCCGACGAGACCGAGGCGGAGGCGGGCGGCGTGCGGATCGACGCGATGTTTATCGACGAGGGCTTCGGCTCGCTCGACGAGAACGCTCTCGGCGCGGCGGTCTCCGTCCTCGAATCGCTCGGAGGAGGCGGACGCTCCGTCGGGATCATCTCGCACGTCGCCTCGCTCCGGGAACGCATCCCGCAGAAGATCGTCGTCGAGCGGCGGGGCGGGGAGAGCCGTGCGCGGATCGGATGAGCGTGCCGGGCGGCGGGGATTTCCGTTTCTTCCCGTTTCTTCATTGACTTTCCCGGGGAATTGTGCTATGATTAGGAAAGAAAAAATCCAAGACATCAAAGAAAAGAAGGTTTTGTTCTGAAAAAAAACTCCAACACCAAGGGCTCCTTCCTCGAAGGGGCGTTCATCCTGACCGTATCGACCGCGTTCGTCAAGCTCGCGGGTCTGTTCTTCACCTTCCCCATCGCGCACATCCTCGGCGACGGGGGCATGGGCGTCTTTTACAGCGCCTACGATATCTACAACATGTTCGCCGTGCTCGCCTCCGCGGGGCTCCCCGTCGCGGTCTCCCGGATGATCTCCGAGACGCTGGTCGACGACAACCACGACGAGGCTGAGCGCATCTATCAGATCGCCGTGCGGCTCTTCACCGTGATCGGCGCGTTCATCGCCGCGTTCATGTTCCTCTTCGGCGACTGGCTGGCGGCACGGATCGGCAATCCCGACGCGGGTCTTTCGATCAAGGTCCTCTCCGTGACCGCGTTCTGCTCGTTCGTCATGTCCGCGCTCCGCGGCTATTTCCAGGGGCATTCCATCATGACACACACGGCGATCTCGCAGGTCATCGAGGCGTTCGTGAAGCTCTTCCTCGGCATCGCGCTGGCGGTCGTCGTGGTTCGCGCGGGCGGGGGCGACTCTCCCGCATCGGCGGCGGCGATCACGGGCGTGTCCGTCGGGGCGGGACTCGCGGTCGTGTTCCTGCTCTTCCGCAAGCGCGGATTCGACAAGGGTGTGACGCTCTCCGGCAAGCCCGTGCGGAGCAATACCGCGATCATCAAGGAGCTCTTCCGCATCGCGATCCCGGTCTCCCTCGGCGCGTCGGTCATGAGTGTCGTGAACGTCATCGACAATTTCATCATCATGCACCTTCTGCAGGAGGGGATTCACTTCGGTCCCGCGGCGCTGCCCGGCCTGGACTTCGGCTATGAGACGGCGAAGGGGCTCAACGGCGTCTTCGGCAACGCGAAAAAGGTCTTCAATTTCCCGTCCGCCTTCATCGTCCCCTTCACCGTGAGCATCCTGCCCGTCCTGACGGCGGCGTACACGGCGAAGGACCGCGAGGGCGTGCGGAAGAACCTCACCAACTGCTTTAAGTATTCCCTCATGCTCGCGCTTCCCGCCGGGGTGGGGATGTTCATTCTCGCGCATCCGATCTTCAAGATCCTCTATCCCGCCGGAAACGCGGAGGAGGGCGTTCCGATGCTCGCGACCTTCGGCATCGCCGTGATCCTTTATGCGGTCGTCTCCATCACCGGGGCGATTTTGCAGGCGTTCGGCAAGGTCAATCTGCCTCTTGTGAGCCTGACGGTCGGCGGCATCGTGAAATGCGTGCTGACGACGGTGCTCGTGAGCATACCCGCGCTCAACATCAAGGGCGCGCCGATCGCCACCTGCTGCTGCTATGTCGTGATGATCACGATGAACCTCATCTTCCTGCGCGAGTACATGAAGGGCTGCGCGGGACCGATCCTTCTCAACGTCCTGAAAACGACGGGCGCGGCGGTCATCATGGGCGCGGCGGCGTATTTCCTCGCCATCCCGCTCGAGAGCTTCCTCGGCGTCCGGATCGGCGGTCTGGTCGCGATCGCAGCGGCTGCCTGCGTCTACGGCGTTCTCATCTTCCTGTTCCGCGTCGTGACGCTCGACGAGCTGAAAAACATGAGAAAGAGATAAACCATCCGAACCTTTTCATGAGAGGAGCAAACCATGAAATTTGACATCCGGGAGACGGCGCGGGAGAGAGTGATCCTCTGCGCGCACCGCGGGATCTTCGGGGGAAACATCCCGTGCAACACCATCGCGTCGTTCGACTTCGCCATCGCCGAGGGGGCGGACATGGTGGAGCTTGACGTGACGAAATCGGCGGACGGGGAGCTGTTCATCTTCCACCCCGGCATGGAGCGCAGGCAGTTCTGCAGGGACGTGAGCATCCCGAAGATGACGGCGGCGGAGGTGCGCGAGCTCCGGCTCTGCAACGTCGACGGCACGCGGACAGAGCTCGGCGTCAACACCCTCGACGAGGTCCTCGAACACCTCAAGGGCCGCTGCTACATCAACGTGGACAAGTTCGGCGACAATCCCGCCGAGATCATCGAGTGCGTGAAGCGGCACGACATGAAGGATCAGATCATCCTCAAATGCTCGCCGCGGAAGGAACAGCTCGACGTCGTCGAGACTTACGCGCCGGACATCCAGTTCCTGCCGGTGATCTCGAAGATCGGCGACACGCACGAAATGCTGAAGAGCCGGAACATCAACTACATCGGCACGGAGCTCCTCTTCACGACAGAGGAGGACGACACGGCGTCCGAGGCCTACCGGGAGCTTCTGCATAAGGACGGAAAGCTCTGCTGGGTGAACGCGATCGTTTATGATTACCGCGCGGTGCTGGCTGCCGGGCATTCCGACGACGCGGCGATCCTCGGCGACCCGGAATTCGGCTGGGGCTGGTGCGCCGACCGCTTCGACATCATCCAGACCGACTGGATCGGCAGCGTATCGCGGTTCCTCGAGAAGACGGGGAGAAGGTACAGAACAAAATAAGCAGGATATAAAGGAGCTTTATCCATGAAAAAACGCAGCGAAATCCCGGAAGAACTCAAATGGAAATTCACCGATATGTTCGCGACGCCCGAGGACTGGCAGAAGGCCTATGACGAGTGCGCCGCGATGATCCCCGCCCTCGCCGGCCTGAAGGGCACCCTCGGAGAGAGCGCGGAATCCCTGGCGAAGGCCTACGACACGGTCTCCGCGTTTGAAGAGAAGATGGGCCTCGTCGGGAGCTACGCGTTCCTCGGCAAGGCGATCGATGGCGGCGACACGGCCTCCCTCGAACGCTCCGACAAGGTCGAGACCCTCGGCGTGAAGGCGGGCGCGGCACTCTCCTTCTTCGATCCCGAGCTCATGGCGATCCCCGCGGAAACGCTCGACGCTTATCTCAAAAAGGATTGCCTCGCGAAATACCGCCACATCATCGCCGACGCCACCCGCCTGCGCGAGCATGTCCTCGACGAGCGGAGCGAACAGATCCTCGCGGGCGTGCGCCGGATCACCGGTACCCCTTCCAACACCTACGATATGTTCACGAACGTCGAGATGAAGCTCCCGAAGGTCGTGGACGAAGAGGGGAACGAAGCCGAGCTGACGGCGGGCAATTTCCGCGTGTTCCGCGAGAGCGGGAAAAAAGAGGTCCGCGACACGGCCTTCCGCGCAATGTTCGGGACCTACGGCGATTACAAGGGCACCTTCGCGACGGTCTACGGCGGATCGGTGAAGCAGGACAACCTCTTCGCCTCCCTCCGCGGCTATCCGTCCGCGAGAGCCGCCTCCCTCGCGCATTCCAATGTGCCGGAGAAGGTCTACGACGCTCTGATCGAAGCGATCCACGCCTCCATCCCGACGATGCGGAAATATCTCGACCTGCGCAAGAAGGTCCTCGGGCTCGAGAAGCTCGACGTGTACGACCTCTACTGCCCGATGGTCGCGGATATCGACTATCCGATGCCCTACGACGAGGCGAAGCGGCTCGTTCTCGAAGCGGTGAAGCC
>CACZSA010000337.1 GCA_902783705.1 uncultured Ruminococcus sp. | reverse complement strand
TGGTGCCGGTTGATTTCATGACAAACGAAAGCTTGTCATTGCGAGGAGCGAATTTCAGCAAGCTGAAACTCAGCTGACGTGGCAATCCCTCCGAAATTGGTGAGCAGGATGGAAGCCGGGGACAATTTCGAATACGCTGCGCATGATATTGTCACCAAGTTTCTGCTTCGATCCTCCATAACGGAGAGATTGCCACATCAGGCGTCTTGAGACGCCTTCCTCGCAATGACATTGTTTTGTCTGAACGGATTTGAAAACCGGAATCCGGTTTCAAAAAACATAAGGGGCTGTCGCGTCTCCCCTTTCATGGAGTCAATGCGACAGCCCCTTTTCATGTTTCTCTCAGCTGCACAGCATCAGCACGGATGCGAACAGGACAATGCTGATATTCTCCCCCCGGAGTCCTTCCCGCGCGGCGAAGAGCCAGAAGAGGAGGCGGACGGCATGGGAGACGAACCGGGCGATCCCGTCGGCATGGATCCCCGCGGGCGAGCGGTTCAGAAGACAGCGCAGGATCCCGCCGCCGTCAAGCCCCTCGCATGGCAGGAGATTCACCGCCGCGCAGAGGAGCGAGATCCCGCCGAAGGTCCCGAGCCCCGGAACTCGGGATGCCGTCGCCGCGCCGAAGAATCCCGCGAGCGGACCCGCCAGGTGCACAGCCGCCTCTCGGAGATACCCCGTCCGCGAGAAATCGAAAACGAGCCTCAGTCCGCCGATCGACCCTCCCCCGCGCCGGACCGGGATGCCGAGGAGCCGCGCCGCCGCAAGATGACCGCCCTCGTGCAGCGCAACCGCCGCGAGGAGAGAAAGGATCCCGCTCACTCCCCGCGGATCATGTTCGCGAAGAACAGCCCGATCGCGTCGAACACCGACCAGTCCTCCTCGAGCGCGGCGTATTTCTCCGGCTCCTCGAGGATGTCCCGCTCCCCACCGTCCGTCACGGCGCCGACGTTCATCTGCGCGACCGCGACGGCCTCCCGGCTTTCAAAATCCGGCGTCCGCGATCCCCGCGCGATCGGTCCGGCGAGCGTCACCCCGAGCGCGAGGAGCCCGACGGCAAAGAAGATCTCCTCCCCCGCGCTCTTTTTCTTCTGCTTTTTTGCGCCTCTTCGGCTGTATCCGACCGTCGTCTTCATGCCCTCTCCTCCGTTTCGTCCATTTTTGACCGTTTCCGCGATGACCTCGTTTTTTCTCCGAATGCATTGACACGCGCCGCAGATTTGGTTTATAATATAATGAGTATTTTTGGAATCAAGCGAGGCAGAACGCCGCAGGAGTACCCATGACGGAGAACAATCTCACCCCCTACGCCTCCCGCGCAGAGACAGCGGACCGCATGAAGATCACCGGATCCCGTCCGGCGGTCTTCTGGATGACCGGGCTGTCCGGCTCGGGAAAATCGACCGTCGCCGCGCTCGCGGAAAAAAAGCTGATCGAAGAGGGGCACGCCGCCCTGATGATCGACGGCGACACCGTGCGCACCGGGCTCTGCCGCGGCCTCGGCTTCTCTCCCGAGGATCGGCACGAGAACCTGCGCCGGATCGCGGAGCTCGCGAAGATCGCCGCGCTCTCGGGCCAGACCGTCCTCGTCTGCACCATCTCCCCGACGATCGCCGACCGCGAACAGGCGCGCGCGATCCTCTCCCCTGCCGTCCGCTTCTATGAGGTCTGGATGGCGGCGGACGTCCGGGAATGCGCCGCGCGGGATCCGAAGGGACTCTACAAGAAGGCCTTTGCGGGCGAGATCCCGAATTTCACGGGCGTCTCGGCCCCGTATGAGAAGCCCGAGCATCCCGATATCACCTTCCCCGCGTCGATGCGTGCCGAGGCCTGCGCCGACGTTCTCGCGCGGACCGCCCTTGAGACCGACTGGGACCTCGACCGCCTCATGCAGACGATGCTCCGCGCGGCGAAGGAAGCCTCCGCGAAGATCATGGAATATTACGAGGGCTCCTACGCCGTCGAATACAAGGAGGACAAGTCCCCCCTGACCTCCGCCGACACCGCGTCGAACGCGATCCTGACAGGCATCTTCCGCCGGGAATTCCCGGAGTTCTCGATCCTCTCCGAGGAGGAGGCCGATTCGACCGAACGGCTTTCCAACAACGCGGGCGTCTTCATCATCGATCCCCTCGACGGGACGAAGGAATTCCTCTCGCACAACGGAGAGTTCTGCGTCTCGATCGGATTTGCGTCCGGGCACCGGGTCCGCGCAGGCGTCATCGCCGTCCCCGCGCAGCGGATCTTCTACTTCGCGGCAGAAGGGCACGGCGCCTTCAAGCTCTCCTTCGACGCGCTGACCGATTCGTTTGCGTTCGGCCTTGACGGAGAACCGATCTCCGTCTCGGACCGCCGGGAAAAGCTCATCGTCACCGCCAGCCGCTCGCACGGGGACCGGGAGACCGAAGCGCTTCTCGCGGCGAACGAGGATCGGATCCTCCGGACCGTCACGGCGGGCTCGTGTCTCAAGGGGTGCCTCATCGCCGAGGGAAAAGCCGATATTCACTACCGCTTCGGCGCGTTCATGAAGGAATGGGACACCGCCGCCATGCAGGTGATCTGCGAGGAGGCCGGAGCGGCCTTCACCGACCTGCACGGGCGTCCCGTGCGCGCCAACCGCGAGGATCCCGTCAACCGCGACGGCTTCATCATCCTAAACCACCCGGAATCCGCCCTGACGATCCCGGACGGCCTGCTCTGATCCCGCGGATACCCTCATTGTTTTCACTTCAATCACTCACAGAAGGATACAAAACATTCTATGCAGTACAGCCACCTCGATATGCTGGAGTCGCGGAGCATCCATATTCTCCGGGAATCGTACTCCGCGTTCAAGAACCTCTGCATGCTCTGGTCCATCGGAAAGGATTCGACGGTCCTCCTCTGCCTCGCGCGGAAGGCCTTTTACGGACACGTCCCCTTCCCGCTCGTGCATGTGGACACCCACTACAAAATCCCCGAGATGATCGAATACCGCGACCGTCTCGCGATGGAATGGAACCTCGACATGATCTACGGCGAGAACCGGGAGGCGCTCGACAAAAAGGAGACCTTCCCGGACGGCCGGGCTACCCGGATCGAATGCTGCCGCCGCCTCAAGACCGAAGCCCTGACGCATACCCTCGCCGGGGACTGGCCGCGCTACCGCCTCAATCACAAGACCGGGCTCTATGAGGTCGACGAGAACCGCGAGCCCTTCACGGGCGTCATCGTCGGCGTCCGCGCGGATGAGGAGGGCAGCCGTTCGAAGGAGCGGTATTTCAGCCCCCGTGACCGCGCGGGAGACTGGGACGCGGACGATCAGCCGCCGGAATTCTGGGGGCAGTACAAGACCGACTTCGCGCCCGGCACGCATGTGCGCATCCATCCCCTCCTCGACTGGACCGAGGTGGATATCTGGGAATACATCCGGCGCGAGGGCGTGCCCGTCGTCTCGCTGTACTTCAATCAGGGCGACGGTCACCGCTACCGCTCGCTCGGCTGCTGGCCCTGCACCAAGCCCGTCGAATCCGAGGCCTCGACGCTCGACGAGATCATCGAAGAGCTGAAATCCGGCAAGTTTGCCCGCGTCGCCGAGAGAAGCGGGCGCGAGCAGGACAAGGAGGACGGCGGCGGACTCGAGGAACTCAGAAGAGGAGGGTACATGTGATGGCGGCGGAAAAACTGCACATGAACATCGTCGTCGCGGGACACGTGGACCACGGCAAGAGCACCGTCATCGGACGCCTCCTCGCCGACACGCACACCCTCCCCGACGGCAAGATCGAGGGCATCCGG
>CACZSA010000336.1 GCA_902783705.1 uncultured Ruminococcus sp. | reverse complement strand
TCTTCTACCTCGACCATCCCTCGGAGACGAAGCCCGCGCTGCCCGACCGGGACTATCTCGAAATCAACTGAACAAAACTGAACAAACCTGTAATCCCAAGCTTTCATACAAACTGAAAGGCGGAAACATCATGAAAAAACTCTTCGTTATCGCAGCGGCGGCCGCTCTCGCAGCGACCTGCGCCGTGCATGCGGCAGCCATCGACGGCACAGACGTCACGGCATGGGGCAAGCCCTTTGCCTTCACCGAATCCCCCGCGGGCGGCGGCAACAAGGACATCAACATCCTCGTCGACGGGATCCGTCCCGAATCCGACGCGGGCTCCGATCAGCAGTACGACACCTACCACGGCGAGACCCCGAGCTATGAGGAATACTTCGGTCTCGAATATGAGGCGGAGGTCGAATTCACCGGCTTCGAGTTCACCGAGGGCATCCACTTCGGCGACGGCGGCTTCTATGTCGACGGCAGCCTGAAGGTCCAGGTCCTGCAGGGCGACAAGTGGGTCGACGTGACTCCGACGAACGACGTCGGCTACCCGGTCGGCACCGCGCAGGGCGATTTCGGTCCCAACTACGAAACCTATGTGTTTGAATTCGCGCCCGTCAAGGGCACCGCGATCCGCGCGACCGGCATGACCGGCGGCAACGGTGTTGTCTCCTTCGGTTCCTGCTCCGAGCTGACTGCATACGCGACGGCGGAGCCCTCCGTCCGCACCTACGCCGAAAGACGCGAGGCCGAAGCGGCAGCCAAGGCAGCGGAAGAGGCCGCGATCGCCAACCAGAGAGCAAAGGAAGGCTTCATCGAGCAGATCTCCACGCCGATCACCACCATGGATGACATGAGCGACAACGTCGGCGGCGGCTCCAAGACCCTCTCCACCATCAACGACGGCTACATCATGAAGGACGGCGACACGTGGGACAAGCAGTTCGACACTGTTTCGAACAAGGGAAAGTGGGATCCCTACCACGTCGAGTACATCGGCTACGAATTCCCCTCCACCTATACCGTTGAATACGTCGAATTCTATGAAGGCGGCAACTTCTTTGACGGCGGCTTCTACGCCTACAGCACAATCGGTCTCGAGGCGCTTGTGAACGGCGAATGGATCGAGGTCGACGCCGATATCGATCCGGATTACCCGGACGGCGACACGCAGGAAGAATTCCTCCCCAACTTTGAATGCTACACCTTCACCCTGAAGACGCCCACCGCGTGCGACGGCATCCGCGTCACCGGCGAAGCGGGCGGCTCCGCGTACTTTATCTCCTGCACCGAGATGATCGTCAAGGCGCAGGTTGAGGCTCCTGCCGAGGAACCCGCTCCCGAAGAACCGGCTGTCGAGGAACCCGTCGTCGAAGAGCCCGTCGTCGAAGAGCCTGTCGCGGAGGAGCCCGTCGTCGAGGAAGCGGCCGAAGAACCCGCTCCCGAAGAAGTGACCGTCGAAGAACCCGCGGCCGAGAAAACGGCGGAAGAGACGGTCTCCCCGAACACCTTCGATCCCGCGCTCCTCATCGCGCTCGGCACGATCCTCAGCGGCTGCGGCTTTGCCCTCTCCCGCAAGAAGCACTAATCTGACAATCCGAGGCCGTCTGCGTCTGTTTTAGCGGCAGGCGGCCTCTCTTTCTCACCGATCACGAGGTATCAATCATGAAAAAGAATACCAATCGTCGAACACTTTCCCTCGCGCTCGCGCTGCTGCTCTGTCTGCCGGGCTTTGTCTCGTGCAGCGAAAAGACCGGCGACGAGGACAAATCGGTTCCCGATGCGCCTTCCGTAACGCCGGGCAGCGTTGAGGAGACCGAGGAGACGGAGGAAGACGTCTTCAAGGGGCTGGCGACCGTCGATCTGAACGGCATGGCCTTCACCTTTCTGACCAGCAACTGGCCCGGCGAGGCGGTGTGGGACGTGGACGACATCTCCGCCGAGGAATACACCGGCGCGGTCATCAACGACGCGGTCTTCGACCGGAACCTGCAGGTCGAGGCGCGTCTGAACTGCAAGGTCGAGGAGGCGAACATGCCGGGCAAGGCGGAAGCCGAAAACGCCCTCAAAATCTCCGGCGCGGCGGCGGACAACGCCTACCAGATCTGGGTCGCGCGCCTGCAGGAATATCTCTCCCTTGCCTCCGACGGCTATATCATGGACATGAAGGAGGTCGAGGGAATCGATTTCGGGAACAAGTCGTGGGTCCAGAACTCCATCGCGGGACTCTCCGTACTGAACCACAACTTCGCGGTCTGCAACGAGATGATCACGATCCACAAGGAAGCGGTGTCCTCCATTCTTTTCAACAAGAACCTTGCGGAACAGTATCAGCTTGACAGTCTCTACGACGCGGTCACGAACGACCGCTGGACCCTCGACTACTTCCGCTCCATCGTCGAGCTCTGCGCCCGCGACATCGACGGCGACGGCGAGATGACGGCCCGCGACCAGTGGGGCTTCCTCTACCAGCGCGACACGCTCGACGCCTTCCTCGCGGCGGGCCAGGGCGCGATCTGCGGCAAGGACGAGGAGGACCGCCCGATCTACATCTTCGACTCCGAGAAGAACATCGATATCCTGATGGCGGCGACGGACCTGATGTACAATCAGAGCCTGTGCTACAACGTCATGAACGCCCCGGGCGACTTCAACGAGTGGATGGCGAACAAGTTCATGTCCGACGAGGCCATGTTCATGTGGGTCCGCGACGTCAACATCCCGCAGCTCCGAACGATGGAAAGCGACTTCGGCATCCTCCCGAATCCAAAGTACAACGAGACGATCGACAACTACTACTCCGTCGTCAACGCCTACACGGGCGCGGCGATCTGCGTGCCGCTCATCGTGGATGAAACGGTCGCCGAATACCTCGGCCTCTTCATCGAGACGATGGGTATGGCGTCGATGAACACCCTCGCGCGCGCGTATTACGATGTCCTGCTCAACGGCATCGCGGTCCGCGACCAGGAATCCCAGCAGATGCTCGATATCATCTACGCGAACACGACCTACGATCCCGGCTCCATCGGCGCGTACAACAACATCAACGAGTATATCTACATGGCGATGTCCTACGCGAATAACTTCGCCTCCTACAACGCGGCGCGGAAGAAAGCCGTGGAAAAGGCGATCGACACCACGATCAGCAAGATCGAAAAGCGGTACTGAACCGCGGATAAACACAAGAACAGCGGAATCCGGAAAGGATCCCGCTGTTCTTTTTGCATATTATTCAGGTGCTTCGTCGCAGACCGTTACTCGGGCGGCGGAGGTCCGATCTCGATCCCCTCCCCTTCGCGGAAGCGTCTGAGGATCCGTCTCCGCTCCGCGCCGATCGCGGGAAAGCACGCGTACCGCACAAAAAGCAAAAGCAGGATCGGGACGGCGAGGAACGGCGCGACAAAGAGCGGATCGATCCGGCGGGCGTCGGCTGTCAGCGGAGGGGCGGCATTCTCCTCCACCCGGTGCCCGCGCACGAGGAGCCGATGGGTATTGAGCGCGTACGGCGTGCAGGTGACGAGCGAGCAATAATCCTCCCCCGGCGTGACGACGAGCTCCGTGGTGTCCTCGGGCACGACCGTCAGGATCCGGTCAACCTCGTAGGTCATCACCTCGCGCAGGACGCAGAGCCGGAAGCGGTCCCCGGGCTGTACCTTGTCCATATCCGTGAGCAGTCTTGCCGAGGGGAGACCGCGGTGCCCGGAGAGGACCGTGTGCGTGCCTTCTCCGCCGATCGGGAGCGACGTCCACGCCAGATGGCCGACGCCGAGCTGCAGAACGTCCGCCGACGTGCCGTGATAGATCGGCAGGAGCACCCCGATCGAGGGGATCTCGATATAGCCCATCATCCCGGAGCCCGTCGGATTCAGGAGGGCATTGTATTCGCCGAGCTCCGCGTCGGTCATCTCGCAGATGTCTTCCCGATTGTTCAGGCGTTTCTCGTTGAAGGCCCGCGCAGCCTCGAGCATGCTCTCGTAAGTCCCCGGCGGTGCGGACGCAGTCTGCTCGGCGTAGCGCGTGACCGCCTGCGTCTGATGGAAGGAGTTCCAGTATCCGCTGAATGCCGGATAGCAGAAGATCGCGATCCCCGCGAGGAACAGCACGACGATCCACTTCCCGCTTCGCTTCTTATTCCGCATAGCGATTCTTCCGGTAGATGATGAATGCCGCCGCGAATACCGTGAGACAACCGCCGAGAATATAGAAGGGCACCGTGCCCATGCCGCCCGTCGACGGGAGAACCGTTCCGCTGTAGTTCGCGATGGTCGCCTTGCCGCCGCGGTTTTCTTCCAAGGGCTTCGCTTCTGCTTCGTTGACCGTCACCGTAACCGATTTGAGTCCGTCTGCCGGCGCCGTTGCCTGCCCGTTTGCGGTTTCTGCCGATATCGTCACAGTCCAGGGCTGGGACGCGCGGTTGTAGCCGTCCGGCGCTTCGGTCTCGGTCAGCGTGTAGACGCCGTCGTCAAGCCCGGAAACAGAAAAAAGTCCGTCCGCACCGGACACAAGAACGGTCGCCGCCTCCGCGTCCGTCGTCCAGTAAGGCGCCTCTTCTGTGTAATATACCGGGACGGAATCCTTTGTCCGGGAGAGCGTGAATTTCGCGCCGGGCAGCGGTTTGAGCGCGACGCCCTCCTTGTCGATGGTCTTGCCGTCGGCTTTCAGGAACTTCACCTGATAGGTGAAGACGACCGTGTCGTCCTGCTGCGTCCAGGAGGTGGAGGTGGGGGTCGGACCGTCCGTGTATTCGAGGATCAGAGAATTGACGTTGCCGCCTCTGCCGGTCAAGGCCTTCTTGCTCAAGGCAGCCTTGTAGCGGATCACGATCTTGTCGCCCTTCGCAAGTCTATCGCAAAGGAAGATGTCTTTCGCGTAATCGTAAAGGACGACCTCGACCTTGAAGCCGCCGTTCTCGTCCACAGGCTTACTACAGTTAAACCGCGCTTTCGGATTTTCCATGGCAGAATCGGCGGAATCAAACACATACCCCTCGAACGAGTTCTCGTCGAGCGTCATGGACTCCGGGAAGATATCGTGGAAAATAAACCGAAAATCGCGGCCGTATCCCTGCATCAGCGCGAGCTCGGGAACCGCCGCGATATATTCAAATTCGATGGGATCACCGACGGACGCGTCCGCCACGTCGTTGTAGCCATAACCAAAGCCGCCGTCCGATGTGTACTTTGTGTTCTCCTTGACTTTCTTTTCCGCCGTGATCCGGTCCGATTTCACCTCTGATTCCGTGTTCGACGTCAGGCAGAGGATGCTGCGCGAGATGAACCCGCCTGCATTTTCTGTCAGGCTGTCCGTCACGAGATAATAACCCGGCGTGAGACCGGAGATCGTGTAGTCGTACATTCCGTCGCTCGCTCCCTCGACCGCATCCCCGGAGGTGCCGGATTCGGTATTGAGATAACCGTTCGTGATGATCGCGGCAATGCGGATCAGACGGGACGCGTCATCGTTCATTGTCCCAAGCTCCTCCGCGAAATCCGCTGCCGTCGCAACGCTGTCCGGAATCAGCTCCTCGTCTTTCAGCGCCGCGAGGAGGCCTTCGACATTGCGCACACCGTTTCCCCACACGACATTCGAGAGCTTTCCGCCCGTTTCGCTCACGTCGCCGTTGAAGATCGCGTAGGCCTTGAACACATGGTTTGCGCTGTCGGCGTTCTTCATCGTCAGAGTCAATCCGGATGTCGGCTCCTCGGGCTGGGTGGGGGTGGTGGGAGTATAGGTGTAAGTTACATTGTAAGTATACGCTTGCGATCCGATCGCTTCCACAGAGTATGTGTAGTTTTCAAGTTCTGCCGGGATAAGCGTATAATGTTCAAACATGAAGGCAGTATGTTCTTCATCGGTTCCTTTGGCCATGAAACAGTTTGTAACCACATTTGCCCAAATATCGCCTTGTGTGTCTTGACCATTTGAGGGAAGAGATGCAGATTTGTACGGCTCATTGTCATAATTCAGAAGAATTGTAAAGGGCTCTGTCGGTCTGCAATCCTCATGCCCTTCATCATCCCAGATCACGCTGATTTTGAATGTCCAGTATGCAGGAATATCATCTGCCATTGCGCCAAGTGCGCACACTAACAAAAAAAGTGCCGTCAGGCACACCGCGAAAATCGACTTGGTTTTGTTCTTCATGATGAAAAATGTCCTTTCTTTCGATGAATAGATTTACGTATTTCTTCCGAACAGTTCCACCGCGATCCTTCGCGCCCTCCTTCGCACGCTTTTTGTACTGACCGACAGTTTTGACTATCCACATAAATTATTGTACCAGTTTTCCGAAAATATGTCAAGTAGGTGGCCAAAAATTGTTTAAAATTTTACCATTCATACACATCATCCTGCTTTTTGTCAGGTATTTGTGTCGTTTTATCGGATGATCAGACAGGAAAGTGTGTCACTTGATAGTAACAAGCAGAAACAAAAAACAGAGCCGACGAAAACGGGTGTTCTTACCGGCTCTGAAGTAAAGTGTGGATGTTTTATTGAATTAAAACTCGAGATCCGGTCTTTGATTTCCAATCATACTCCCTTACAAATCGCCGTATTCCATCCCGAAATCCAGTGATTTTTCAGAATCCGGGAGGTGTACGGCTTATTTACAGCCATGATGTAGCCACTGCATTTTTCCGCTGAAACGAATCGGGATTTCATATTTTCTCGATTTTGCGCAAAACTCAAACCCGAACTTCGCTCATCCCGATTATTCCCCGGATCATTTCCGGACTTCTTCTCTTCGCCCCTCTTGACAATGCTCGTGATTATGATTATAATAATCATAGTGAATCAGCATAATCAAGCATAGTCAGGAGAGAATCATCATGATAGAAGGAATCAACGCCGAATTCAAGAGAGAGTTCGTGGAGGAGATCCGCCTCACCGTTCTGGCTTTTGCCAATACCGACGGTGGGACACTGTATATCGGTGTGGAGAACGACGGCAGGGTCTGCGGTGTGGGTGATCCGGACGGAACCATGCTCCGCGTCACCAATACCATCCGCGATTCCATCCGCCCGGATGTGACCCTGTTCACCAAAATCGGCACGGAGGAGATCGAAGGAAAGACCGTCGTCACCGTCTCCGTACAGAGAGGAACGGCGCGGCCCTATTACCTCGGGAGTAAGGGGATCCGCCCGGAAGGGGTGTATGTCCGGCAGGGCTCGTCCACGGTTCCGGCGTCGGAAACCGCGATCCTACAGATGATCCGGGAGACGGGCGGAGATCGGTATGAGGACGCGCGGTCTCTCAATCAGCAGTTGACCTTTGAAGCCGCGACCGCCTTTTTCGGCCATCGTGCCGTCGCTTTCGGAAACGCCCAGAAGCGCAGTCTCCATCTCATCGGAGAGGATGGGACCTACACCAATCTCGGGCTGCTGCTGTCCGATCAGTGCGTCCACTCTGTCAAGCTGGCGGTATTCGAGGGGACGAAGAAGGCAGTCTTCCACGACCGGCGGGAGCTGTCCGGATCCCTGCTCTCCCAGCTTGAGGAGGCATACGATTTCATCGACCGGAACAACCGCACCCGGGCGGAGTTCTCCGGCCTCGACCGGATCGACCGGCGCGACTACCCGGAAGACGCCATACGCGAAGCTCTTCTCAACGCCGTCGTGCATCGGGAGTACGCCATGAGCGGCCCGATCCTCGTGAGCCTCTTCGACGATCGGCTGGAGATTGTCAGCATCGGTGGTCTGGTTCCCGGTCTAAGCGTGGACGACATGATGCTCGGCGTGTCCGAATGCCGGAATCCTCGCCTCGCCAATGTTTTCTATCGTCTGCACCTCATTGAGGCATACGGCACCGGGATGATAAAGATTTTCAACAGCTACACGGACAAGGCGGTCAAACCGGAGGTCTCCGTCACCGGGAACGCTTTCAGAATTATCCTGCCTAATGTCAATTACCGCTCCGGATCTGTGGAGGCTGTTTCCTCAGATAAGCCTTCACAGGACAAGGGCAAAGAGCTCTCTTCCCGTCAGCGGCAGGCTCTCGACCTGATCCGCAAAAAGGGATCCGTTACGCGGAAGGATCTTCAGGACGATCTCGGCATCTCGGCGGCAACCGTCAGTGTGATTCTGCGGGAACTGAAGGAGGCGGGGATGATCGTCGGGGAGGGGAATACGAGGGGGATGGTGTATAAGTCTGGGAAGCAGAGATGAAGAAATCCCGCAAAGCCTTGAAAATCAAAGACTTTGCGGGATCGTTTGCACGAAATTAACCAGTGACAACCTCACTTAACGTCCTCATGGTCCAAAATGACATTCTCGCTGAACCTCCTTATGGTACGTTATATGGCGTTACGTGTTGGTCGTTTCTTGGGTTTGTCAAGGCGTCAGGACATAGAAAAGCCTTGTAACTACAGCGTTTCTGTAGCTG
>CACZSA010000335.1 GCA_902783705.1 uncultured Ruminococcus sp. | reverse complement strand
CTCCGGAACCCGCGGCGACCGAGCTTCTCGCGAAGTCCTGGGACACCATTTTCGTGGACTATGAAATGATGGTCGACGGCGGCGCGGACGTGTGGCTCGCCGACAACCCGGTGGCAGGCCCGATCGAGCAGGTCGAGGTCCGCGGCTGGGCGCACATCTCCACCCCGATCACGGCGTACGCCTACACCATCGACGGCGGCGATCCCGTGAAGTCCGCGGACTTCATTCAGGACAGACCCGACGTCAAGGCCGCGATCCACGAGGATGCGGAGGGCTTTGACATCTCCATCGAGCTTGAAGGCCTCGCGGTCGGCGATCACGTGATCAAGATCTACGCGGTCGACGAAAACGACGCGCTGGTCGACACCACGTTCGAGTTCCCCTTCACCCTCGAAGCGAAGCCCGAACCCGAACCGGCAGCGGAACCGGAGCCGGCGGCTGAGCCCGAACCGGCGGCGGAACCCGAACCGGAACCGGCAGAGGAGCCCGCGGCAGAAGAACCGGCGGCTGAGCCCGCACCGACTCCCGCGGCGGACACGAAGCCTGCGGAGAGCGCGAAGAGCGGCTGCGGCTCCATGCTCGGCGGCGGCTTCATCGTGCTCGTCACGGTCCTCGGCTCCGCCTGGATCTCGAAGAGACGGTAATCTGTCTTCCATTCAATCTTTCAATACCCGTTTTTCTCCATGAGCAGGACGGCGCGGATCCTTTTCGGGTTCGCGCTTTCCCTGCTTTCGGAGAGGACGGGATCCATACCCCGAAGAAAGGAAAATCACACAATGCCGAACTTCAAAACCATCCTTGCCGCTGTCCTCTGCGCGGCTGTCCTGACCGTGCCCGTCTGCGCGGCGGAGATTTCCTTCACAGACGTTGCGGAAGGCGCGTGGTATTATCAGGACGTGAAAGCCGCCGTCGAGGAGGGCCTTGTCAACGGGCGGAGCGAGGATGCCTTCTGCCCGGACGAACACATGACCTGCGCGGAAGCCGTCAAGCTCGCCGCCTGCATGCATGAGAAAAAGAACGCCGGAGCCGTCACGCTTGAAAACGGAGATCCGTGGTACGCGCCCTATGTCGAATACGCCAAGACGAACGGGATCATCGAAGGCGACTATGCCTGGGGCGACCCGATCGTCCGCGAGGACTACATGGCGATCTTCGCCCGCGCGCTCCCGGCGGAGGAATATGCCGTGATCAACGAGATCGCGGACGGAGCGCTCCCCGATGTGCCCGCGGGCGCGCCGAACGCCGACGGGATCTACAAGCTCGCCCGCGCCGGGATCGTGCAGGGCGACGAGAACCGGAACATCAACCCCGGCAGCCCGATCCGCAGATGCGAGGTCACGGCGATCCTCACCCGCATGATGAACCCCGACGCCCGTGTCCGCTATACCGTGAAGAAGACCGTCCGCGCGGCGGATTTCACCGGAAGCTGGCAGGACAGCACGAGCCAGCGCGCCTCCCTCACGATCATGGCGTCCGAGGAATACCCGTACTACGACGTGCGGATCCTCTGGGGCAGCGGCGCGAATTCGGCCGGAGAATGGACCATGAAGGCCTCCTTCGACGACGAGACCGGACGTATGACCTATGAGAACGGCGCGATGGCCTATCTGACGACCCACGAAAACGGCGAGATAACCCGCGACGAAAAATGGGCGGACGCCAAGGGATCCTTTGCCATCGGCGCGGACGGGATCATGACGTGGGAGGACAGCCGCGAGGAGAGAAGCGGCGAATTCCGCCTCGTGCACCTCGATATCCCCGCCCCGACGCCGGAGGAGCTCGTCGAGAACTACTTCAAGGTGATCGGCGGGATCCAGCCCGGAACGGCGGGTTCCTCGCTGAGACAGGCGCAGGCGATCAGCAGCACGCTGAGCTTCGCGGGCCTGGGCCACGATCTCTGGGCGGCGGACATCCCTGCTCTGCGCGAAAACCTCCTCACCGCGTGGGAAAGCCTCACGGAGGACGAGCAGAAGGCGTTTGACGAATCCTTCATCCCCGTGCTCACGCAGATGCGCGACGCGTGGGAGGACTGGGATGCGAACAGCGGTCCGTTCATGGATGCCGGTGTCGGCGACGCGATGATGAGCCTGATGCCCCTGCGCTCCTCCCGTCTGTCCTGGGACGTGCTCACCTCGAACACCCTCACGATGGGCAACACCGACGGCGACTGAGAACCCGCCCTGCGCGGAGAAAGGATAATCACATGAAGCACTACGACGTCGCGGCGTATATCTGGCCGTCCTACACCGGACGCGAGCCGCGGACCTATCAGTTCTGGGAACAGGGCATCGGCGAATGGCAGTCCGTGCTGAGCGCGGAGAGCCGGGTCGAGGGACAGATCCTGCCCCGCCATCCGCTCTGGGGGACGGTCGACGAAGCCGATCCGAAGGTGATGGAATTCCAGATCAAGGAGGCGCTTCGCCACGGGGTGAACGTCTTCATCTACGACTGGTACTGGTTCGACCGCAGGCCCTTCCTCGAGCAGTGCCTCGACGAGGGCTTCCTCGGCGCGCCGAACAACGGGGATATGCGGTTTTACCTCATGTGGGCGAATCACGACGCGGGCTACACGTGGGACAAGCGGCAGTCCGGGAGGGACGGTACGATCTGGCTCGGCTCCCAGCCCCGCGAGGAGTTCGACCGCGTGTGCCGCCACGTGATCGATCTGTATTTCAAGCGTCCGAACTACTACAAGATCGACGGCTGCCCGGTGTTCATGATCTATGAGATGTCGAATCTCGTCCGCGGGCTCGGCGGGATCGGGAAGACGCGCGAGGCGTTCGACGCGTTCCGTGCGCTCGTGAAGGAAGCGGGCTTCCCGGATCTGCACCTGCAGGCGACGATCTACAGCGAGCACGCGGTGGACGTGAGCGGCGTGGACAGCGGGCGCGAGGGCTCGACGAAGGACCTCGTGGAGATGCTCGGCTTCGATTCCGTGACGCACTATCAGTTCGTGCACTTCGTCGACTGCAACCGGGACTATCTCGAGATCCTCCCGGATGTCGCCGAGGAATGGAAGCGCATCCGGCAGGAGTATAAGGTCCCCTACTATCCGCACGTCACGGTCGGATGGGACAACAACCCGCGCCATCACTTCCTCACCCTTCCGATCATCCGGAACAACACGCCGGAGAACTTCAAAAAGGGCCTCGAGATGGCGAAGGCGTACAGCGACGAATTCAACGAGGTCCCGCTCGTCACGATCAACTCGTGGAACGAGTGGACGGAGATGAGCTACCTCGAGCCGGACGACGTGTACGGCTACGGGTATCTCGAAGCCGTGCGCGATGTGTTCGGCGCGGCGGACAAGGAATAAAGCAGGAAAAAACCGGACTGTCACCCCTCATGGCGCGGCAGTCCGGCTGTTCTTTTGTTGCGGTTCAGGCGTCCGGCGCGGGATCGAGGAACCGCTTTGCCCAGGCGTCGAAGAGGAAGAGGCTTTCGGCGTAGACGGGGGAGTCGAGGCTGTGACCCGTCTTTGGCATGGGCATGAAGACGTATTCCACGCCGCACTTCTCCAAAGCGTCCCGGAGCGCCGTGGCGTTGGAGTAGGGAACCACGTCGTCCTCCATCCCGTGGCAGATGAGAGTCGGCGGCGAGGACGGGCGCACATGGCAGACCGGGGAATAGCGGCGGAGGCGGGGCAGGATCGCCTCCATGTTCTCCTCCGTCATCGGGATCCCGGTGAGGTTTGCGTAGATGTCGAGCCATTTCTCCGCCGGGGGGTACCGTTTGGGCGTGCCGTAGAGGAGCCCCTCGTCCGTGAGGAGCGCGGGTCCGGCGTAATCGACGACGCAGGCGGGCCGGATCGGGGAGGATTCGGTCCGCGCGTAGGCGTAGAGGAGCGAGAGATGCCCGCCCGCCGAGATCCCGGTGAGCAGGAGGCGGGTGAGATCGGCGCCGTTTGCCGCGGCCTTTCGCCGGATCGCGTACAGCGCCAGCGAGAGATCGCCGACGAGCGTGTCCATGTGGGCGTCCGGCGCGAGATAGTGATAATTGACGCTCGCGGCGGCATAGCCCTTGCCGCACCACCGCATGAGCTCTTCACGGTATCCGGCCTTGTCGCCGCCGATCCACGCGCCGCCGTGGAGGAAGAGGATCAGCCCTTGCCGTCCCGCATAGTCCGCCGGGATCATCAGATCGTACCGCTGCCGCTCGTGTTCCCCGTAGGGGGCATCGAGGATTTCGATGGGATTCATGTCACAGCCTCGCTTTCTTTCGGGATGAGGATCGTTCCGCCTCCCGGTCAGCGGAACATGAGGGCGTAGAGATCGGCGTCCGCCATGTTCACCGTGAGGGTGACCGGACGGCCTGCGAAGCTGCCGACGTCCCCGTCGAAGCGGACGCGCCGGTCCGCGCTGTCGCCGAAGGTCTCCGAGGAGGAGATGCTGTGCCCGTCCGTATCCGAGAGGCGGAAGCGCAGGTGTCCCCATGCCGAGGTCGAGATGTTGATAAAGAGGTCCCGTCCCTCGAAGATGAACGGCTTGGTCGCCAGCGTGGATTCCGGATAGACGGCGGACCGGGAGACAAACCCGTCGAGGCGGATCGTGTACCGCCAGACCTCGGGCGGATCGGGGAAAAAGCGGTTCTCGATGCAGTAGAAGGAGAGCTCGCGGTCGCATCCCGGGTGCGTCGGCGCGGTCTCGAACAGACCGTGGGAGAAATAGACGGAGCCGTAGACCCAGTTCTTCGGGTGCTCCGGTCCGGGGCGGAGGAAGGCGTCGGGATAGCGGGTGAAGTGCAGGCCGTCGCGCGAGAGCATGAAGAGCGTGTCGCTCAGGGACAGCCCGAGCCGGTGCGCGCGTCCCTCTCCGGCTCTCTCCAATCGCGCCTCCCGCCCGCAGAGCTCGTCGTAATTGTCCGTCCATTCATTCCGCAGGACATAGCGCGACGGGAAGCCGACGAGGATGTGATCCGCCCGCTCGTAGGGCTGCACGGCGTTGAGGTACATCTGCCAGGCGTTCGGCGTGTCGTAGCGCAGAAACCGCGCCTTCGGCCATTCACCCGAGGCGGGGAAGAGCTCCTCGCTCTCCGTCGTGCTGATCGCGCGGATCCAGATCGGATCGTCCGGATTCGACGGCGCGAAGTAGTCCCGCACATACGCCCGGTATTTGCCGATGCGGGGGTCGTAAAAGAGCGTGTTGACACTGTCGAACGGCGTCCCGGGACACTCCGCGCGGATCGGGAGCACGCCGAGCGGACGGAACCGCAGACCGTCCGGGGAACCGTAGACCTGCAGGCGGCAGTCCACGTTTGCCACAGCCTTGATCCGCTCCTCGGGCGGGCAGTCCGGATGCAGGTCGATGAACGCCCGGAAGCCGTCAAAGCGCATGGCGGCGGGCGGGCTGTCCGGATCGTCCCCGGCAAAGGACACGAGCGCGTTGTGCGTCGATCCCTCGTATTCGACAAGCCCAAGATCGGGACGCTCCCAGTGAATGCCGTCCGTGCTCACGGAGCAGACGAGCCCTCCGCGGCAGTTCATGTACATGAGATAGGTCCCGCCGTCCCGCAGAACGGAGAGATAGGCGTTGTTCACCCCGGCGGCCCATGGCTCGGGGAAGGAGATCCCGTCCCGCTGCACCGGGTGATGGAGCCTGAGCGTCGCGTCGGTGTGCTCACGGTCGATGAGAAAATCGTCCCACATCGGCTCGCGCTTCGATCCGATTCGAATGGGTTCCATATCAGCCTCCCGTATCGCCGTCCCGCGGATATCCCCCGCATGGGACGGTTTTTCTTTTCTTCATTATAGCCCAATCGTCCGTCCTTGTCAAGTGTGCGGGCTCAGCGGGCGGCAGGATCCGGGGAGGGCGGGGGAGATTTCGGGAAAAAACATGTTCTGCCCCCTTGACTTCCGCCGACGGATGATTTACCATATAGGCAGAACATCGCGCAGAGGAGGCGAATCGGAATTGGTGGAACAGTTTCTCACGCTCATGGCGGACCTCGACGACGAGGCGCAGGCGCGCATGTCCGGGTGGTACCGTGCTTTAAAAGAGGCGGGCTTTACCGGAACGCAGACGCCGGGGCTGCCGTATCACATCAGTCTGGCGACGTACCCGCTCGAGGAAGAGGATCGTGCCGGGGGGATCATGCGCCGTGCGGGGGAGCGGTTTGCCCCGGTCCCTGTGCACATCAGTCACATCGGGATCTTCGCGCCCGGACGTGTCCTTTTCGGCGCGCCGGAGAGCACCCCCGGCCTGCCCGCGCTGCACGAGTTCTGCGAAGCCCATCCATCGCCCGAGAGGCCGTGGACGCCGCACGCGACCGTGCTGATCGACGAGCCGGAGACCGTCTGCGCCGCCCTGCCCGTGCTTCTCCGCTCGTTCGAGCCCATGGTCGCCCGGATCACGCGGCTGCACCTCTGCGCGTTCTGGCCGACGCGGGAGGTCGGATTTGCGGTGTTCACCGGAAAAGAATAAAAAACCATCGCGAAACGCACGTCAACCAACATCGGAGGCCCTATGAAACCCGGAATCCAATCGATACTCCCCGCCGTCCTGCTCGCCTGTCTCTGTCTGTCCGGATGCCGTCAGACAGCGCCCGGTCCTGCAGAGACGCCTGCGGACGACATACAGACGCCCATCATCACGGAAACGGAGGAAGAGACCATGACAAAAGAGACAGAAGCCATCCCGGCGGTCCCTGACAAAGAGGAGCAGGCAGCCGAGGCGGAGATCACGCGGGCGCCGATCGACTGGCTCGCGACGATCGAGGGTGCGTCGGCCCGTGCGAATGGCGTGCAGGGACGCTTCACAGACGCCGCGCGGAAGAAATTCCTCGTCACGAATCAGAAGATGACCCTCCTCTACGACCTCGCCGGGGACGGACACAAGGGCGTCGAGGGGATGTACGGCGCAAACGGGACTCCGTATTTCGAGGAGGCGGACGTCTCGATCCTCCTCCCGGACGGCTCCCGGTGCAGTGCATCGCACTCTCCGAAGAACGGGCGCATGAACAGCCACCGCCTCGGGTACTACTATTACGATTTCCGCTTCTGCGACCAGCTCTTCGTCAACGGGGAAGCCCTCGCAGAGGCCGAGGAGGGGATGAGCTACGACATCATCGCGCGCTCCGGCGTGTGGGGGACGCACGACACCTCTGCCGTGAAGAAGCAGGACGGCGTGCTCCGGTACACCGTCACGAGCGATTACGATCCCTACATCTACGCGACGGTCCGCTTCGACACGGAAAAATACGACGCCGTCGAGATCACGATGAAGACGGAGCGGGCAGAGGTCGGCGAGATCTTCCTCATCGCGGGCGGACACGACGGATATTCCGCCGAGCAGAGGACCTCCTTTGCCGTCACGCCGGGCGAGTGGACGACCGTGACCGTACCGCTCGCCGTGATCCCCGACTACACCGGGACCGTGCGGGGCTTCCGCCTCGATTTCGGCGCAGCGGCGGATGAGGTCGTTGAGATCTCGACGCTCCGCGCGGTCAAAACGGGGGCCTCCTCCGCGCCCTTTGCCCTCGAGCGCATTTTCCACACCTATTCCGACAAGGTCCACGAGGTCCTGCGCGTCGTCGCCACGAACGATTTTGAGGGCGGCGGACGCTTCGAGAGCGAGATCCGGATCCCGGCGGACACGGTCGGCGCGGTCCTGTTCGCGAACGCCGCGGGCGAATCGGCGGATCCGGACGGTTTTGACTTCACGACGGCGGAGTTCGTCGCCTTCGACATCCGGGACGCGGGCGTCTGGGGCGTGATCCTGCCGAACACGAAGAACAACGGCGATATCCGTGTCGAGCTGCGGGACGGGACCTACATCGTCACCCGCGGGATCGAGATGAAAACGGCGATCCAGAAGGGCGGGGACGTGCTCTTCGGGCATCGGCTGTATGCGTCGGACGAGCACGATTTCGACGCGATCCGCCGGGAAGCCTATATCGAGCGGCATCCGCTCACGGGCATCGGCCTGTCTTCGTCTTCCGACGACGCGAAGTGCCTCGGTTACGATCCCCTCGCCGGATGCTATCGGTTCAGCGTCCGCGGATCGGGCTTCAACCGCGCGTACTACGACCTGCCGGATAAGCACTATGCCGTTCACGCGCACCTCGAGGGCGACGGCGTGTACGACCGGACGATCTACCTCGCGGCGGTGAGCGCGAACGAGGGATGCCTCGAATGCGCCGCGGTGCTCGATGAAAACGGCGTCCTGCTGCCGATCCCGGTCGAGGTCTGCAAGAATTTCTGCGGCGAATTTGAGGAGCCGCTCTTTGATCCCGAGGATCCGGCCTACGGCGAGGCGTATTTCCCTGTCAGCGTCGGAAAGGACGAGGCGGGGGATCTGACGATCCTGCACCTCTATCAGAACTGGGGCAAATACCCCCTGAAGCAGCTCTCGTCCATCGCGTTCCACATCCCGTACTACCACCTCTCCGTGGG
>CACZSA010000334.1 GCA_902783705.1 uncultured Ruminococcus sp. | reverse complement strand
CGCCCTGCCCAGCGAGAGGAAGGACGCCGGATCGACCGGAGCGGATTTCTCGAGATCCCAGACGGTGTACGCGTCGTCGAGCGGGATCCCGAAGCGCGTCCGAGGATTCCACGCGAGCAGTTCGACGAGCTTCTCAAGCGGGATGACGTGTTCCTTCACAAGGTGCGTGTACAGCGCGGGGAAGGCTGTCTCGAGCCCGACCACGCCGAACGCGCTCTTCTCGAGTCCACGGGATTTTTCCTCCCCGGAGTGCGGCGCGTGATCCGTCGCGATCATGTCGATCGTTCCGTCGCACACACCCTCGATCAGCGCCTCGCGGTCCTCCCTCGCGCGGAGCGGCGGATTCATCTTGAAGCGTCCGTCCTCCTGAAGGTCCCCGTCGTCGAGGATCAGGTAGTGCGGCCCGGTCTCGCAGGTAACGTTCACGCCCGCGGCCTTCGCCTCCCGGATGAGCGCGACGCTCTCCCTGGTCGAGATGTGGCAGACATGATACGCGCACCCGGTCTCCTTCGCGAGCCGCAGATCGCGCTTGATCGGTCCCCATTCGCTCTCCGAGCAGATCCCCCGGTGACCGTGCGCCGCGGCGTAGGCCCCGTCGTGGATGTACCCGCCGTGAAGCAGGGAATTGTCCTCGCAGTGCGCCGAGAGGATCATTCCGAGCGACGCGCATTTCTCCATCAGGGAGCGCATCATGCTCTCCGACTGCACGCCGCGTCCGTCGTCCGAAAAGGCGATGACGTCGGGGGCCATCGCGTCGAGGTCCGCCGGGATCTCTCCGGCCTCACCGACGGTCAGCGCGCCGTAGGGCAGGACGTTCACCCCGGTCTCCGATGCCCGGATGGGCGCGAGCACCGCGTCGAGGTGTTCCCGAGAATCGGGCACGGGATTCAGGTTCGGCATCGTGCAGACCGCCGTGTAGCCGCCATGCGCCGCCGCTCTCGATCCCGTCCCGACCGTTTCTTTATAAGAAAAACCCGGTTCGCGAAAATGTACATGCACATCGCAGAAACCGGGGAAAACGGCAAATCCGTTTGAAGAAAGGAAGGTCTTGAAACTGTCGTCAAAATTCCGGCAGAGAGACGAGAACTGCGCCTCAAGGGATTCACGGGTCACTTTGCGCTTGCCAGTCATAAAATACCTCTCTTGGGAAAGCCTCACGAGGCCGCGCGGGAGCATGACGGCACACGGATCCCCGAGGGGAACCGTTTCAACAATCTTGCCGACCGCACGGGATCGAATTAAAGATCGCTATTGTTCGTCCGATATTATATCACGGATCGCGTGCGGTGTCAATCGGAGAATTGCACGGATGTGTGAATTTTCGACCCGGATTTTAAGAAGATTTACCAAGGCGCTGCATTTCGGCATAAGGAAAAGGGACCGCCGCGCCGTGCGGAGATCCCCTCAGATTCATCCGAGCTTTGAGATATAGTCCCCGATCAGCGAGGCCGCGCCTTCGATGCCGATACGGTCCGTCGAGATCACGAGGTCGTATTTGTCCGCGCGCCCCCACTTTTCTCCGGTGTAGTAGCTGTAATAGTTCGCGCGCCGCTTGTCCGTCTTGACGATCAGATCCTTTGCCGCCGATTCGGTGAGCTCGTGCCGCTCCATGACCGTCTTCACCCGCGCGTCGAAATCCGCAGTGATGTAGACGCGCACGAGGTTGTCCCGCCCGGCGAGCACATAGTCCGCGCACCGCCCGACGATGATCGCGCCCTCGCCCGACGCCGCCAGCTCCTTGATGATCTCGCTCTGCACGACGAAAAGGCGGTCGTTGATCGGCAGGTTCACGTGCTCGAGACCGTGGTTGTAGATGGAGGACCCGAGGGCGAGCGTGTAGAGAAGGCTGTTCGCCGCCTTTTCATCCACGTTCTGCAGCGCTTCGGAGCTCAGTCCGCTCTTCTGCGCCGCGAGGGTGATGAGATCCTTGTCGTAGAATTTCCAGCCCGTGCGTTCGGAGAGAAGACGCCCGACCTCCCGTCCGCCGCTTCCGTATTGCCTTGCAATGGTGACGATGCAGTTTGCCATGTGTGTGCTCCTTTCCTTCTTTTCAATCTTTATTTCCAGTCTTTATCTCAGCCGTTCTCTTTTCCGGAATCCGCTTCCCGCGCTTCGAGATCCGCGATGAGCCCGACGCGCCGCGCGTGTTTGCCGCCCTCGAACTCCGTCGTGACGAATACCTCGACCAGCTCCCAGGCCAGCCCCTCGCCGAGCACCCGCGCGCCGAGGCAGAGGACGTTCGCGTCGTTGTGCAGGCGGGTATAGCGCGCGCTGTACACGTCCGAGCAGCAGGCGGCGCGGATCCCGCGGATCTTGTTGGCGGCGATGCTCATGCCGACGCCCGTCCCGCAGCAGAGGACGCACAGCTCCGCCTCGCCCTCGAGGACCTTGCGGCATCCCGCTTCGGCGTAGAGGGGATAGTCGCAGCTTTCCGACGAATGGGTCCCCATGTCGATCGTGCGGTATCCCGCCGCGTCGAGTTGGGCCTTGACGGCGTTTTTCAGGGGAAATCCCGCGTGATCCGCCGCGAGTACGATGGTTTTTCCGTTCATGCCTGCTCCCTCCGCTCTTCCTTCTGACGTGCAAGCCGCTCTTCGCGCTCCCTCTCCGCCTGCGATTTCCGCAGATAGACCGGCGCGAGCGCGGCATCCGTGAATTCCTCCGCTTCGGCCTCCGAGGCAGAGGAGACGATCTCATAGGCCCGCGCGGCGACCCCGTAGGCCGACTGCGCCCGGAGCTTTTCCGGGGTGACGGCGACGCCCTCGGGCAAATCACCCCGCGAGGTCATCATCCCGTACGCGTCGCCCGTGAAATAGATCCGCTCTCCCTCGAAATCCCGCAGCATCGCGGCGAGCTCGTCCGCCGGGAGCTGTTCGTCCTCGGTCAGCCGCTCGACTCTGCCGTCCGACGAGGTGCGGAAGAGAGCCGCGTAGACCATCCCGCGCCGCGCATCAATCACCGGGACCACAAGGGCGTCGATCCCCGCGAAATTGTACGCCATCCCCTCGAGCGAGGAGACGCCGACGCAGGGGATCCGGTCCGCGAACGCCAGTCCCTTGACCGCCGAGACGCCGATGCGCACCCCGGTGAAGGATCCCGGCCCGACCGTGACCGCCATCAGCCCAAGGTCGCCGATCTTTGTGTCCGCCGCCCGGAGAAGCGCTTCGATCATCGGCAGGAGCGTGACGCTGTGCGTGTCGGTCTTCACGGACGATTCCGCGAGGAGAGCTCTGTCCTCCGTCAGCGCGGCAGTCGCGGTCTTCGCGCTGGTGTCGATCGCGAGTATCTTCATAGCGTCTCCTCCTCTCCGAGGTTCTCCACCGTGATCCGGCGTCCGTCCTCCCCGGTCTTCTCGATCCGCACGGTGACGGCGCCGTCCGGGACATCCTCTCCGAGATTCTCGCTCCACTCCGCGACGCAGATCCCGCGGGCGAGGTATTCTTCGAACCCGAAGCCGTCGAGCTCGTCCGCGCCGGAGATGCGGTACAGATCGAAGTGGAAGAAGGGGATCGGTCCCCGGCGGTATTCGTTCACAAGCGTATAGGTCGGGCTTTTGACCCGGCTGCCCGGCGAGAGAACGGAGGCCATGCCCCGCACAAAAACGGTCTTGCCCGCGCCGAGATCGCCGTACATCGCGACGAACGAGGGCTCCCCGCGCTTCATGAGCAGGTCCCCGAGCCGCCGCCCGATCTCCCCGGTCTCCTCAGGTGTGTTGGTGATGAATTCCATAATCCAGTCTTTCTTTCTAGTTTTCCAACTATATTATATCACAAATTCCGCCGTCTGTAAACCCCGCGCGGGAAGAAAAAACAAGCATATCCGCCCGCCGCGCCGCATAGAAATAGGGCAGGAAAGGACGGGCGGCATGGAGACTGTATGGAAACGCGCGCTCCGGTATCTCCCCCCGAGGCTCGCGGAGGCGGCAGAGCGGCATGCGGCGGGGAGGACGGTATCCGAGATCCGGCTTCGCGCGGGGGGATTGCTGACACTCACGACGGAGACCGGGAATCTCTCAACGGGGATCCTCTGCCTCCCCGGGGAGATCGACGAGACCGTCTCGAACCTCTGCGGCGGCTCGCTCTATGCCGAGGCCGGGAACATCCGCGAGGGGATCATCACGACGGACTGCGGCATCCGGGCCGGGGTGTGCGGACGGGCTGTTGCGGAAAACGGGCGGATCATCGCGGTGCGGGATATTACCTCGGTCAATCTCCGGATCCCAAGACGCGTTCAGGGCGCGGCGGATGCCCTGGTCCCTCACGCGCAGGCAGGGAAGAGCATCCTCGTCTACTCCCCGCCCGGACGCGGCAAGACGACGGTCCTCCGGGAGCTCTGCGTCCGGCTTGCCTCGCGGGATTGCGGCATGCGGATCGCGGTGATCGACACCCGGTGCGAGCTCTCGGCCTCCCTCACCGAGGCGGTCACGGCGGATTTCTACCGGGGTTATCCGCGCGCGTCCGGTATGGAGGCGGCTGTCCGCTCCATGTCGCCGGAGCTTTTGATCTGCGACGAGCTCGCCGGAGAGGCTGACGCAGCGGCGGTGCGGACAGTCCGTGCGTCCGGGGTGGCGGCGGCTGTAAGCGTGCACGCGGCGTCAGAGGCGGATCTGGGACGCAATCCGCCCGTGAAGCAGCTCCTCGACGACGGACTCTTCGACGTCCTCTGCGGGATCGGGCCGGACAGGCGTCTGGAGGTGAGGACCCTTGCGTGAATTTTGGATCCGGGCGGCGGGCGCGCTCCTTCTGCTCGCGGCATCGATTTGCTTCGGAGCGGCGAACATCCGCGCGGAGAGAAAACGGCGGCGGGAGCTCGACGCTCTCCTCGCGCTGGTGCGGCACATCCGGGAGAACATCGAGCACCTCGCACGCCCCCTGCATGAGATCTACGCCCTCTTCGACGATCCCGCGCTCGCCTCCCCGGGCTTCCTCACCCGGCTCAGAGCCTCCGGGTTCCCCGCCGCGCTCGCGGAGACGGAACTCTCGATCGGGGAGGCGGAGCGCGCGGTGCTCGTGCCGTTTGCCGAATCTCTCGGGCGGGGATACCGCGAGGAGCAGATCGCGCTGTGCCGCTACACCGAGGAAAAGCTCGCCGAGCTCGCCGAGAGCCTCGCGAAATCCGCGCCGGACCGGGAGCGGCTGTGGCGCGCGCTGCCCACCCTCGCGGCTCTGTCCCTGATCCTGCTCAGCCTGTAACGGAGGATGAAACACTTGGATGTCACGCTTCTTTTCAAAATCGCGGGGGTCGGATTCCTCATCGCAGTGGCGCATCAGATCCTGCAGAAATCCGGGCGGGACGAGATGGCGCTTCTGCTTTCTCTCAGCGGGATCGTCGCCGTCCTCTTTCTTCTCGTCGGCAAGATCGGGGAGCTCTTCGGCGAGATCCGGACGGTCTTCGGCCTGTGACGGACATGTTCACGGCGGCGGGGATCGGCCTCTGCGCGCTCGTCTGCCTGCTCACGGTCCGGGAGGTGCGCCGCGACTGGGAACCGTACCTGCTCCTCGGTTTTGCCGTCTTCTTCCTGCTCATGACCCTGCCCGGCGTGAAGGAATCCGCGGCCTTTGCCGTGAGCTTAACCGACGCGGCGGGCGAGGGAGCCGGGGTGATCCTGCGCGCGCTCGGGATCGCGTGGATGGCCTCAGCCGCCGGGGATCTCTGCCGGGCATCCGGAGAGGGAGCGCTGGCGGGCTATGTCGAGGGCGTCGGACGGGTGGAGCTGCTCGTCCTCTCCCTGCCTCTGCTGCACGACCTTCTCTCGCTCGCAGGATTGTCCTGAGTGCCGCTGTCTGCGCTTTCCTGTTTTCCCTCGCGCTCCCCGTCTCTGCGGAGGAGATCGTCTTCACGCCGCGCGACACGGGCCTCTCCTCCACGTCGGACTCCTGGGGTGCGTTTGTCGCCTCCCTCCCGGAGGAAGCGGCGGAGGCGGCGGAGGGCATCGACCCCGCGAATCCCGCAGGCAGCGCGGAATCGGCGAAGCGCAAGACCGCGTGGATCGGGGGACGCATCCGGGAAGTTCTTGAATCCGCCTTCACGACCGTCATCCCGGAGACCGCGCCCCTCTTCGCTTCGATCCTCGTCGCCGCGGCTGTGAAAACGGCGGTCCCGTCCCCCGTGATGGCAGAGGGCTTCGCGCGAATCGTGCGGATCTCCTGTGCGTGCGTCGTCTTCCGGCTGGCGACAAGAGCGGTGACCATCGCCCGGACGGTGACAGAGACGGCGGCGCACATCATGGAGCTCATCGTTCCGGTCGCGGAGGGGATCTGCATCCTCGGCGGCGCCGTCACGGAGCGTCAGGTCGCCTCCGCCGGCATGATGCTCGCGGTGACGCTCACGGGCGAGATCGCGGCGCACGGACTCGTCCCCCTGACCGGCGCGCTCTGCGGACTCACGGCGGTGAACGCGGGATGCGGTGTCCTCGGGAGCTTCACGGCGGGACTGCGGAAAGCGCTTCTCCGCCTCTGGCAGTTCGTGGCGGTATGCGTCTCGTTCCTGCTCGGCGCGCAGTCGGTGATCGCCCGGTCTGCGGATACCATGGCGCAGCGCACGGCAAAATTCGCGCTCTCGACCTTCATCCCCGTGGCGGGCAGCGCGCTTGCGGAGGCATGGAGCGCGGTGCGGACGGGCGCGGGCTTTCTCCGCAGCGCGGCGGGGATCGGCGGGATCCTCGCGCTCCTCGGGCTCCTCATCCCGGCGGTGGTGCCGCTTCTGCTGTATAAGGCCGTCCTCTCCCTCGCCTCGCAGGCGGCGGAGGTGCTCGGCCTTGCCGAAATGCACGCGATGCTCGACGGGGCGGCGGGGATCCTCGAGCTTCTCGTGGCTTTCGTGCTCTACGCCTCGGCGATGTTCTTCTTCGCGCTCGTCCTCTTCGCGGGGATCCGGTAAAGGAGGCCATGATGCACGCGCTCTACATCACCCTCATCGCCTCTGCGGCGCTCACGGAGCTTGCCGCCGCGCTCAGCCCGGAGCGGGGACGGGAACAAATCAAGCGCATCGCCGCGCTGGTCGTCCTGCTGGCGATCCTCGCACCCGTCCGCGGACTCTGGGAGAGCCGGGAGAAAATCGCCGGGGAGATCGCGGAACTGCTCGAGCCGGAAACTCCGGCATCGGACACGGCAGACTATACGCAGACGGCGGAATTCCTCTTCACGTATGCGGAAAGCACGCTCGGCGTCGGACGGGAGGGGATGACGGTGACGTTTCAGGTAGACGAAGAGGGAAGAGCATCGGGGATCGTCCTTCACACGGGCCCGTGCCCCTATAATCTGCGCCGGGCATGCGAGGAGGAGCTGACCCGCGCGCTCGGCGTTCCCGTATGGGTATCGACGGAGGAGGTGACATACAAATGAAGCTGCCGAAGTGGGATCGGAACCGCTGGATCCTCCTGCTCCTCGCGCTGATGGGGGCGCTTCTGCTCCTGCTCGGGGGACTCCTTGGGGATCGCGAGCCGTCCGCGTCGGATTACGCCGGGTATCTCGAGGCGCGTGCGCGGAATCTCTGCCTGAGCATCGACGGCGTGGAGGAGGCGGAGGTCTTTCTGACGCTCGACGAACCGACTGTCGCCGCGGGGATGTTCGGGGAGAGCGCGCCCGCGTCCTATCCGGATGTGCGGGGGATCGCAGTCGTCTGCACGGGCGGGGATCTTCCGCACGTCCGTTCGACCGTCACGGAGCTCCTCTCCGCCGCCCTTGCCGTCCCGACCAACCGCATCCGCGTCGCAGGAAAGTAAAGGAAGAGCGACGCATAAAACGGGCGGGGGACGCATAGGATGAATTGTCCATCAACAGAATTCAGGGAGGTTCTTCATGAAAGAAAAGTTCTCCGCTTTCACGGTGAAGTGCAAGGAGCTTGCGGGGCGAGCGGGCGTGCGGGGCGTCATCGCGCTCTGCGCCGTCGTGATCCTCGGCGGGGCGATCGCGCTCAATTTCATCCTCAGCCCCGCGCCGAAGGACGCCGATCTGCCGAAGCTGGCGGTCGATCTCGCCTCCGACGGAGAGACGCAGGAGGCCGGATCGACGCTCGAAGCCAAGGACATTGAGGATTATTTCGCGTCGATCACGCTGGAACGCCGGCAGGCGCGCGACGAGGCGATCGAGGTCCTCAAAACCGTGACGGAAAGCGACACCGCGCTCGCGGACGCCAAGACCCGCGCCGGGGAGGAGATCAGCCGGATCGCCGCCGGGATGGAAAAGGAGGCGAATATCGAAGCCCTGATGCAGTCCCGCGGATTCAAGCAGTGCGTCGCCGTGCTCTCGGACAACGCGTGCTCGGTCATCGTGGAGAGCGACGGCCTGATGCAGAGCGAGGTCGCCCAGATCTCGGAGATCGTCTGGGAACAGGCCGGGATCGAGCCGGAATGCCTGCGGATCATCGAAAAAAGCCCGGGAGAATGACGCCGGGCAGAGCGAGGCAGGGATCCGCTGCGGCGGGTCTCTGTTTTTTTGCCGTCG
>CACZSA010000333.1 GCA_902783705.1 uncultured Ruminococcus sp. | reverse complement strand
ACACGGCTTCAGAAAGAGAATGGCAACCGCTGACGGCAGAAAGGTCCTCAAGAGAAGACGCGCGAAGGGCCGTGCCAGACTCACCCATTAAAGAAGTTTGAATAGCCTCCGCGTTCTTTTCAAAAAAGTGCCGGAGGCTATGCTTTTGAAACGCCCATGAAGCTTTACGCCCTCAAGGAAAATCACCTGTTCCGCCGCGCCTATCAGAAGGGCGGCCGCCGCTCCTCGCGTACCCTCACCGTGTACATGCTGAAGGACCGCGCCGCCGGGCTCCTGCGGAAACAGAACCCCCGCAAGCAAACGATCAACCGGATCGGCATCTCAGCCTCTAAAAAAGTCGGAGGCGCGGTGCAGCGGAACCGGGCCAAACGCCTGATCCGGGAAGCCTACCGTCAGATAGACAAAACCGTCGGCATCCAAAAAGGCTTCCTCATCGTCATCGTCCCGAAAACCGCCGCGACCGTCTCGAAAATGCAGGACGTGCACGCCGATCTCCTCGCCTGCCTCGCCGCCCTCGGCGTTCTGAATCCGCCGGAGGAGAATGCAGAGGCCGCGAATCCGGGCAGCGCGCCCGACGGAGATCCGTCATGAAACCGTCCCGCGGCGTCACCGATGCCAACGGTCCGACCGATCGCGATCGCAAAAACCCCCTCATCGCCGCCCTGAAAGCCCTCCGGCGCGCCGTACTCTGGCTGTGGCTCCTGCCCGTGCGGGTCTATCGACGCCTCCTCTCGCCTCTCAAGGGACCGGGATCCTGCCGATATACCCCCACCTGCTCCGCCTACGCGATCGACGCCGTCGAAGAATGGGGCATCCTCTGCGGCACCCTGCTCGCCGTCTTCCGGATCATCCGGTGCAACCCCTTCTCCCGGGGCGGGTACGATCCCGTTCCGAAGCGGAAGGACGTGTTCGCGCGGATCCGGGCACATCTTACGCGGCGGGCGGACACGGACGCGGACTCCGGGAAGGATCCGCCGCCCGACGAACAATCCAATCCCATGGAGCGCTAAATGGAAAGTATCTTCGACATCCTGTATATCCCGATGGGATATATCCTGCGGTTCGCCTACTCGCTGACGAACAACTACCTGTTCGCCATCCTGCTCTTCACCCTTGTGTTCGAGATCCTGCTCTTCCCGCTTGCCGTCCGGCAGCAGAAGAACCAGATCAAGCAGGCCTCCCTCGCGCCGAGAACCGCGGCCATCCGCAAAAAGTACGCCGGACGGACCGACCAGGCGACCCAGCAGAAAATGCAGCAGGAAATCATGGACATGTACCAGGCGGAGCACTTCAACCCGGCCTCCGGATGCGGCACGCTCCTCATTCAGATGCCCATCATCGTCTGCCTGTACAACGTCGTCATGCGCCCCCTGCGGTACATCTCGAACGTCCCGACCGCGGAAATCACCGCGCTCAAGACCTTCCTTGAGGACGCCGGGACCGAGATCGGCATCCGCAGCGAACAGATCAACATCATCAACGCCATCCGGGACAATGTGTCGAATTACTACACCATCGCCCCCCATCTCGAAGGCGCGGTCCTCCCCGTCTTCAAGGTCGGGCCCTTCGACCTGTCCCAGACCCCGACGATCAGCTTCAAGCCCTTCAACTGGCTGATGCTGATCCCCGTCCTGACCTTCGTCGTCATGATCCTCTCCCAGAAGATCATGCAGCGGTTCACCTATCAGGATCCCACCATGTCGGAGCAGCAGAACAGCGCGTCCATGAAGATCATGCAGTGGACGACGCCGCTCATCTCCGTCTATTTCGAATTCCAGCTCGCGGCGGCTGTCGGCGTGTACTGGATGTTCCGCAACGCCCTCATGGTCGTCTCGAAGATCGTCGCCGCCAAGCTCTATCCCCTCCCGAAGCTGACGGAGGAGGACTATAAGGAAGCCGAACGGCAGGCGGGCCTCTCGAACAAGCAGAAGAAGCGCGAAGCGAAGGAGCGGGATCCGAACAAGAAGCCCGTGCGCAGCCTCCACCACATCGACGACGACGAATACAACGCGCGTCTCGAGGCGGCTGAACGTGAAGAGGAGGCCGAGGCGGCAGAACGCGAGGACAAAGCGCCCGCGCCGCTGAAGGAGGACGAGCAGTCCGATTACCGAAAGAAGAAATAACACCGAGGACATAAGAAAAAATATGGCAGAAACCTATTTAATCACCGCGAAAACCGTCGCGGAGGCCATCGCCGTCGCCAAGCGCGAGTACGAGGACGCCGACCACGAGATCTCCTACGAGATCGTGCGGATGGAGAAGAAGGGCCTGTTCGGTCTGATCGGCGCAAAGGACGCCCAGATCAAGGTCACCGTCTCGAAGATCGTCTCCGTGCAGAGCGAGCTCGGCTCTCTCGTCGCCGATATCAAGAACCTCAAGACCGTCACCGACCGCGGATCGAGCGGCTCGCCCGCCGTCAGCCAGAACCAGGGCCAGAGCGCGAATGAAAAGCCGCAGAAGCAGAACGCGCAGAAGACGGAACAGCAGGGCCAGCAGCAGAAGCAGCAGAATAACCAGCCGAAGCAGAACGGTCAGCAGAAGCAGCAGGGTCAGCAGAAGCAGCAGAACAACCAGCCGAAGCAGAACCAGAACCCGCAGAACAGCCAGAAGCAGCAGGGTCAGCAGAAGCAGCAGCAGAACAATCCGCCGAAGCAGAACCAGCAGAACCAGAATCCGCCGAAGGAGCCGAAGGAACAGAAGCAGCAGCAGAACAACCAGCCGAAGGCGGACAAGCAGCAGAATCAGAATCCGCAGAGACAGCAGAACCAGCCGAAGGCAGAGCGGCAGCAGAATCAGCAGAAGCAGCAGCAGAATCCGCCGAAGGCTGAAAAGCCGGTTGAGAAAACCGTCGAGAAGCCCGCAGAAAAGCCCGTCGAGCTGCCCGTCGAGCGGGTCGAGGCCCCCGTCGTGAAGAACGAAGAGGCCGCGGAGACCAGAACGGAGCACCGCTCCGCGCTCGGCAATCAGGCCGCTCCGCGCAAGAGAAGCCGCCAGAAGAAGGCCGTCCAGCACACCGTCGAAGAGGATCTCTCCGCCGCCGTCACCGTTTCCGCGCCCGTCGGGCTCACCGACTTCGTGGGCGGGACGAACGAGGGAGGCTTCGGGAGCGCGAGCACGGCGTCCAGCGGCAGAATGAGCAACGACATCCGCAAGAAGAACCGGAACCAGAAGCCCGCCGTCACACTCGAGCCCCCCGCGGAAGTGAAGGAAATCGCCCCCGCGCCGCAGTCCGCCGAGCAGACGCAGACGTCCGCCTCCTCTTCTTCCCGCCGCTCGCGGAACAGACGCGGATCCCGCGGACCCGTTCAGCGCACCGACAGCGACGCCTTCGCCGCAAGGTATGACATCGCGGAGAGCGACGAGGACTACGAAAAGCTCGACGCGCTCGTCGCCGAGGCCGAGGACGTCTTCGAAACGAAGCGCGCCGAAGCGGAGTCCGTCCGCCCCGCACAGGAGGAACGCCGCCGCGAAGCCATCACCGAGGCCGAGATGAACTACGCGCTCGACTTCGTGAACACGCTCCTTCGGAACATGCAGCTTGACGCGCGGGCCGTCCGCGCCGAATGCCCCGAGGGAGAAGAATTCGACGTGACCGAGGAGGCGACCGTGTACCCGAAGATCGACATCGTCGGGGACGACACGGGCATCCTGATCGGACATCACGGCGAGACCCTCGACTCCATCCAGTACCTCGCGAATCTCTCCGCCCTGCGCCGCACGAAATCCCGCGACGGCGACTACGTGAAGATCGTCGTGGACATCGAGAACTACCGCCAGAAGCGGGAGGACACCCTGCGCACCCTCGCCCGGAGAATGGCGGCGCGCGCGGTGAAGTACAGAAGAAACATCTTCCTCGAGCCGATGAACGCCTATGAGCGGAGGATCATCCACTCCGAGTTGCAGAGCTACGAGGGCGTCTCGACCCATTCCGTCGGAACGGACCGCGACCGCAAGATCATCGTCACCTACGAAGGCCCGGACAAGCAGCCCGACCGGAGACGGGGCGAGGAGAAATCCGCGGATCAGCCGTCCCAGCAGCAGAAGAAGTCCCGCTCCCGCAGAGGCCGCGGCGGCGACAGAAGCGCATCGGAGAACGCCGCGCAGGCGAACGTGAACACCGCCGAGGAAGCGTCTGCCTCCTCCGAGCCGAAGGAACGCCGCCGTCCCCGCAAGCCCACGAAGATGAGCATCGAAGAGCTCACGGACTGGCTGCCGGACGCCGGGGAAGCGGTTGAAACGGACGACGCGAACGACACCTTGAACGTCATGAGCGGACTCCGCGAACGCGCTGCGGAGGAAGCCCGCGCAGAGGACACGGCGGACGCCGCCGACGAGCTCGCCGAGACGCTGACCGAAGTGGTCGGCGGCGGAGCGGCCCGCGCGGAAGAAGCCGTCCGCGAAGCCGAAGCGAACTTCGAAGCCAAGGCCGCCGCCCTGCTGGAAACGCTCGGCGCGATGACGGACGAGGATTCGGATTCCAAGGAATAAGCGAAAAAAACAGAATGGTCGTGCGGGGGCTGTCGCATTAACTTCAGAAATGGAGAAGATGCGACAGCCCTTCTGTAATTCAGATCATTCCGTTCTTCTTTTTCTCCTTTATCGAGGAGAAAAAGAAGCAAAAAGAGGAACTCTT
>CACZSA010000332.1 GCA_902783705.1 uncultured Ruminococcus sp. | reverse complement strand
TCTCAAATTTGTCAATAACTGCCGGTGCGTCGACGCCGTTCAGTTTAATACAGGAGGTATTAGCAGCCATGAATGAGAACACCGAAAACTTTGCGGAGCTTCTCGAATCTTCTTTCAAAACTTTAAATACAGGAGAAATCGTCGAAGGCGTCATCACAGCGATTACCGGCACTGAGATTCATGTGGATCTCGGCGCGAAGACCACGGGCGTCATTTCCCGCGACAAGGCCACCGACGACCCGCAGGCCAAGCTCGAAGACCTGTTCAAGGTCGGCGACACCGTCCGCGCGAAGGTCGTCAAGGTATCCGATGTCGACGGCATCGCGACCCTGGACAAGACCCGCGTGGATTCCGAATCCAACTGGGACAAGATCGTCGAAGCCTGCGAGACGCAGGAGACCCTCACCGGCAAGATCGTCGAGGCGGTCAAGGGCGGCGTCATCATCTCCCTCAACTCCGTCCGCGTCTTCATCCCCGCGTCCCTCACCGGCATTCCGAAGGACGGCGATCTGAACGCCATCGTCGGGACCGACCAGAAGGTCAAGATCATCGAGATCAAGCCCGAGAGAAGAAGAGCGTACGCATCCATCCGCGCGGTCCAGAGAGAAGAGCGCAAGGCCCGCGAGGAAGCGTTCTGGAACAACATCGCAGAAGGCATGGAATTTGACGGAGAAGTCAAGTCCCTGACCGATTTCGGCGCGTTCGTCGACCTCGGCGGCGTGGACGGTATGGTACATACCTCCGAGCTGAGCTGGAGACGCATCCGCCGTCCGTCCGACGTCGTTTCCGTCGGCGACAAGATCCACGTCTACGTGAAGGGCTTCGACCGTGAGCGCGGCCGCATCTCCCTCGGCTACAAGACCGAAGAGATGAACCCCTGGTACATCTTCACCCAGAAGTATCAGGAAGGCGACACCGCTGAGGTCAAGATCGTCAGCCTGATGCCGTTCGGCGCGTTCGCTGAGATCGTTCCCGGCTGCGACGGCCTGATCCACATCAGCCAGATCGCGGACCACAAGATCGCGAAGCCGGACGAAGTGCTCGCCGTCGGCGACATCGTCAACGCGAAGATCACCCAGATCGACAACGAAAACCACAAGGTCAGCCTCTCCATCCGTCAGCTCCTGCAGGAAGCGGCCCGCGCCGCCGAGGAAGAGGAGTATGAGCCGGAAGAGACCGCGGAACCGGAAGCTGAAGAAGCTCCCGCCGCCGAAGAGCCGACCGACGCCGAATAATCAAGCCGTATCAGGCGGGAGGACAGAGGATAAACGCTGTTTTCCCGCCTGTTCTGTATGATCAGCCTTTGCAATCTGCAAAAACCATCCAAGGAGGTCAATCTTTATGTCCATTCCGAGACCCGAATATCCCCGCCCGACGCTGGTGCGCGGCGACGAGAGCTGGATCAACCTCAACGGCACCTGGGAATTTGCCTTTGACTTCGGCAATTCCGGCCGCGAGCGCAAGATGTGGGAAGCCCCGAAGTACGAGCGCGAGATCGTCGTCCCGTTCGTGCCCGAATCCAAGCTCTCCGGCATCGAATACGTCGACTTCATCCCCGCCGTCTGGTACCGCCGGACCGTCACCCTTCCCGAGGGCTGGTGCCGCAAGTGCGGGCGCGTCCTGATCCACTTCGGCGCGGTCGATTACTATTCCGAGATCCGCGTCAACGGCAAGCTGGCGGGCACCCATCGCGGCGGCTACACTCCGTTCGCCGTGGACGCCACCGAATTCCTTGAGGACGGCGAGAACGTGATCTCCGTCTTCGCCGAGGACAACGGCAAGAGCTCCCTTCAGCCGACCGGCAAGCAGGTCTATTACAGCTACTACAACTCCGGCTGCCACTACACCCGCTGCACGGGCATCTGGCAGACCGTCTGGATGGAGTACGTTCCGAACAACTACGTGAAGAACGTGAAGATCACGCCCGACATCGACGCGGGCAAGATCGACGTGCTCGTCACGCTCGAAGGCGCGAACTCCGGCGTGAAGTCCGTCCGGGCCGTCGCCTCCTTCAAGGGCGAGGACGTCGGCTGCACGGAGGCTCCGGTGCTCGGCAAATTCGCGCAGTTCTCCGTCGCGATCCCGGACGCGAAGCTCTGGTCGCTGGAAGAGCCGAACCTCTACGATCTGAAGATCACCGCGGACAAGGACGTGGTGTGCTCCTACTTCGGCATGCGCTCCGTCGCGATCAACGGCTACGCCATCGAGATCAACCACAAGCCCGTGTTCCAGCGCCTCGTGCTCGATCAGGGCTACTTCCCGGAAGGCATCTACACGCCCGGCGATGACAGCGAGCTGATCCGCGACATCGAATATTCGAAGAAGGCGGGCTTCAACGGCGCGAGAATGCACATGAAGGTCTTCGAGCCGCGCTTCCTGTACCACGCCGACCGGCTGGGCTACCTGCTCTGGGACGAATTCCCGAACTGGGGTCTGGACGAATCGAATCCCGCCGCCCTCCTCTCGATCATGCCCGAGTGGCTCACCGAGATGGAGCGCGACTACAACCATCCGTCCGTCGTGGGCTGGTGCCCGTTCAATGAGACGGGCCGCAACCGCAACAAGGATCTGTTCCGCGTGATGTATCAGGCGACGCGCGACTTCGATCCCATGCGTCCGATCATCGACACGTCGGGCTATGTGCACGTCATCACGGACATCTATGACGTCCACAACTACGACCAGAATCCGGAGAGCTTCAGGAAGGCGTTCGAGCCGCTCGTCACCGGAGAGGGCCAGCCGTTCGTGAACAATCCGGACCACGAGAAATACGAAGGCCAGCCGTACTTCGTCTCGGAATTCGGCGGCACGTACTGGAACATCGACGAGGATCCGTCCGCCGCGTGGGGCTACGGTCAGGCGCCGAAGAGCCTCGAGGAATTCTACGAGCGCTTCGAGGGGCTGGTGAACGTTCTGCTCGACAATCCGAAGATGTGCGCGTTCTGCTACACGCAGCTCACGGACGTCTATCAGGAAAAGAACGGCATCTACGCCTTCGACCGCCGGATCAAGTTCGATCTGGACAGACTGCATAAGATCCTGAGCCGGAAGGCGGCTATCGAAAAGTAAGAGAAAAAGAAAACGGGAACCGGAGGCAATCCGGTTCCTTTTTTGCGCGAGAGAGGGGGCTTGGGCATTATTTCGTCTGCGCGCTGACGCTTGCGGATGATGGATCTTGCAGGTCCGACGCTTTTTTCGCCTGCGCGGCTGGCGGACAAGAGGGAGTTTCTTTTCTCGTATTCTGCGCGCTTACGCTTGCGGATAATGGATCTTGCAGATCCATAGTTTTTTTGTCCTTCCGGACGGGACCTAAGAGGACCCTCGGGCCGGGTCCTCTTAGGAATCTCCAGG
>CACZSA010000331.1 GCA_902783705.1 uncultured Ruminococcus sp. | reverse complement strand
TCTCAGCCGCGCGGATTACGGAACGATCTGCCGGGAGATCGACGCCGGGGAGCGGGCGATCTGGGAGAATTTCGAGTATCGTCCGCGTCTTCTCCGTCCGCCGGGAGGCTGCTACGGTGATGCGCTGGTCCGTGCTGCGGCAGAGCGGGACTATTCGCTCGTCTGCTGGTCGGTCGACACGCGCGACTGGGCGCACACGCCGGTCGATGTAATTGTGAAGAACGTCATGGAGCACGCGGGGAGCGGGGATATCCTCCTTTTTCACGATTATATCGCCGGAGACTCGCCGACGCCCGCCGCTCTCCGCATCCTCATCCCGCGGCTTTTGGCGGAAGGATACGAATTCGTCACGGTCTCCGAGCTGATGGTGGACGGCGGGGATTGACGGCAAAACAAAAAGCCATGTGAGCGGATCGCATGGCTTTTTCGGCAGATTTCAGAGAAGCGGGATCCCGGCGCGGGCTGCGGTCTCGAGCGTGTTGTCGTCCCAGACGGAGACCTGCACTTCGCCGATGTGCGCCGTCTGCATCATCAGCATGCAGAGCCGGGACTGCCCGATGCCGCCGCCGATCGTCAGGGGGAGCTCGCCGTTCAGAAGCATCCGGTGGAAGGGAAGGGAGGCCCGCTCCTCGCATCCCGCGAGCTTCAGCTGACGGGCGAGGGATTCCGGGTCGACGCGGATGCCCATCGAGGAGATCTCGAACGCGCATCCGAGCACCTCGTTCCAGATCAGGATATCGCCGTTGAGATCCCAGTCGTCGTAGTCCGGCGCGCGTCCGTCGTGGGCCTTGCCGCTTCGGAGCTTCCCGCCGATCTTTTCGAGGAAGGTCGTCGGATGCTCGCGCACAAAGGCGTTTTCGCGTTCCTTCGGGGTGAGGTCCGGATAGAGATCCTCGAGCTCCTGCGAGGTGACGAAGGTGACCTCCGGCGCGATATGGCATTCGAGCTTCGGAAAGTCGTAGCGCAGGGCATTGTTCGTCGCGACGACGGCGGAGAGGATCTTTTTCACGGTTGTCCTGAGGTACTCCTCATTCCGCATCGAGGCATCGATCACCTTTTCCCAGTCCCACTGGTCGACGTAGATCGAGTGCAGGTTGTCGAGCTCCTCGTCGCGCCGGATCGCGTTCATATCGGTGTAGAGCCCCTTGCCGACGTAGAAATCGTAGTTTTTCAGCGCGAGCCGCTTCCACTTCGCGAGGGAATGCACCACCTGTGCGTCGCGTCCCACGGCGGGAATGTCGAATCCGACGGGACGTTCGACGCCGTTCAGGTTGTCGTTGAGGCCGGAATCCTCGCGGACGAAGAGCGGAGCGGAGACGCGGCGGAGATTGAGCTCGATCGCGAGATTCATCTGGAACGTGCGCTTGATCGTGTCGATGGCAAGCTGGGTCTCATAGACGGAGAGCTTCGGTTTGTAGTTTTCGGGAACGATAAACATGGGGGCGTCCTTTCGGTATTGGGATAGGATCGGGATTTATTTCAGGAGATCGTTCGGGTCAAAATCCGGGGGCGTCATGCGG
This sequence comes from uncultured Ruminococcus sp., assembly GCA_902783705.1. Taxonomy (GTDB): domain Bacteria; phylum Bacillota; class Clostridia; order Oscillospirales; family CAG-272; genus UMGS1696. Next base: position 8,795 of record CACZSA010000331.1, on the reverse strand, counting down.
GAGACGTCGCGCTCGAAGATGGTGCCGGGCTCGGTATAGGCATCGGAGAAGCCGCCGTTCGCGAGCGTGAAGACCCCGTCCGGGGAGAGCGAGCCGTCGCAGTCGAGGCGCCACTTCTGCAGGGCGGTGTTGTCGACGGTGAGGCGGATGCGCCGGGGAGCGATCCAGCGCCCGTCCTTGAAGGCCCATGCGTTCGTGAAGCATGCCATGCGGCGGAGGTGGCCATTCGTGTCGATGAAATTCTCAAGGAAGGAGTGCGGCGAGACGATGCGCGTGTCGGTCTCGGGACGCAGGAAGGAGGCGACGAGGCCGAAGCGCCCGAGATCGTGGAAGTAGTACCACGCGGAGAACTCCGTCCGTCCTTCGCCGTCTGGATGCGCGCGGACGAGGAATATCTGCGTCACGCCCGTCTCCCAGGGATGGGTGATATAGCTCTGACCGCCGGAGCCCTCGCCGCCGAATTCGCCGACGTGCGTGCGCTCACCCTTCGCCGTGCAGATCACGCGGCGGTTTTCCGGAATGGCGTTCGGATCGTCGGTGACATGCGGGCTCCAGATCGAGAAGAGGATCCTGCGCTGCGTGGGGGAGTTGGTCTGCATCCCGAAGTATCCGCCGCGAAAGCCGATCGCCATCGCATAGGTGCCGATGGGATCATAGCCCGCGGGGACGGTCGCTTCATTATAGAACCATTCGGTCTCGCCGATCTCGGAAAGATCGTAGGTCCCGTGAACGCTCGGACCGCGGCGGGTCCAGTAATAATTGTTGCGCTCTTCCGGCGGGACATAGGCGTCCGCGTCCTCGGGTGTGATGCCATAGAGCACAAGCTCCGTCGGGGAGGCAAAGAGATTGCCGGCCTTCGACACGCCGGAGAGTTTGAAGCGGATATAGCCGGGAGCGGTCGTCTCGAAATCCCCGAAGGAGACCTCGGACGCGCCTTCCGGAACCGCCGCTTCGAGGGTGCGGGAGCCGTGGGTCAGCCGGAGAGTCGCCTCGCGAGTCTGCGGTCTCATGCGGAGTGCGGCGCGGAAACGGGAGGCGGTACGGAGACGGATATATATGCCGAACACGGCGCGGGGATCGTGCCAGTTCGTGATGCCGCGCTCGGTCACGATGCCGCCGGACGCGGTGGATTCAAGAAATGCGTTCCCTCCGAGGGGGATGCGGATCAGATTGTCAGTCATGGATAAAAGCCGGGTTTCCTTTCAGATCGACGTGATATCCTGTATATTTTATCATTGAACGCGCGGTTTGTCAAGACCGGATTCGCGATCTGCGGAAACTGATCGGAGAAGCCATAAATATGTATAAATGAGAGAAAGAATTTGTCGAAAGTGTGAAATTTGAAAAGGATTCCTCAAAAGCATTGACTTGTGTAGTAAAATTGCGTTATAATAAAAGCGCAAAGCCAATCAAAGTGCGTTCGCACAACATAAAGGAGTCTGTTATGGAAGAAAACGGCATCATCAAGCTGCCCGCAAGCGAGCTCGAGATCATGCAGGCGATCTGGCTTCTCCATGAAGAAGGCGAAAAGTTCATCACGGCGAGCCTTGTCATGAAGAGATGCCCGGCCCTCAACCGCCTCAAGCTTACCACGGTTCTCACCCTTATTACGAGGCTGCAGACGAAGGGCTTCATCGTGACCGAAAAGCTCGGACGCTCCAACTGCTACACCCCGATCATCGACAGCGCGGATTACAGAAAATTCGCATACGCCGATTTTGTCGAACACGTCTACCGCGACAACCGTCTGGACCTCGCCTCCGCCCTTATCGGCGACGAGAATCTGACAAAGGAAGACCTCGAGGCGATCAAAGCCCTCGTGGAAAAGGCAGAAGCCGCGAAATAAGCAAAACGCGCCAAGGCGCGCCGGAAGGAGCCGCGACATGGGAAACAGAATCTTTCTTCTGTTTTATACGGTCGCGGCCCTTTCTGTCGTTTTCGCCGCCTCCGCCTCGATCCTGCTCTCGATCCGGCGTCGTACGGGGAAGAGCGTGCGTGTGATCGTCTGGCTGCTCTTTTTCGCGCTCACCGTGATCCCGCTCATCCTCGCACCGCGTCTCTGGTCCCTCCGGCTTTTCACGAACTGGGAGGACGGCATGCGTATCGAGGTCCGCATGAACAGCGACATTCCGGTCGCCGAAGGATCGTTCGAAGCGGGAACCGTCACAAGGACCCGGATGCTCGTTCGGCTGGTGCTTTCGCTCTGGTTCATCGCCGCCGCGGCCTCCGTCTCCTACGGTGTGTCAGCCTATTGGAACACGCTGCGCTTTCTCACGAAGAATTCCGAGCACTGCCGCAATGAGCGGGTCAACCGGATTTTTGAAGAGGCCAAACGCCGCGCAGGTGTCCGCACATCCGTTGCGCTGCGGGTGATGCATCCCGATCTCAGGCTCTCGCCGTGCACCTGCGGAACGTGGTCGCCCTCCGTCTTCATCGGCGGGGATTACCTCGACGAGTACGACGACACGCAGCTCGGTCTGGTCTTCCTGCATGAACTGACCCACATCCGGCACGGGGATGCGCTCCTCCGCCTCTCCGCGCTTCTCGCTACGTCGTTTCACGCGCTCCTTCCGCAGTCCGGGAAGATCCGCCAGGCGGTCAACGAAGACGTCGAATACCTCTGCGACCGCAGGGTCCTCCAGATAGAAGGGCAGGAAATGCGCGGGACCTACATCCGGGTCATTCTCGACATCGCGGAACGGAATCTGCGCGAGGAGTATGAACCCGACAATCTCCTCTCGAACGCCTCTCAGGCCGGGGAATTCCTCATGAAGCGTTACCGACGGATGCAGGCGGACACGGACCGCTTCACCCCGAAGTCCTTCCTCGCCGTGCTCGCCGCGCTGCTCCTCAATGTCAGTCTCTTTTTGCTCGTCGGCATCGAAAATCCCGACAATCTCCGCGTCGATTTCGCGAGCCCGGTATTTGCGGATGCCATGACGCGGCATTTCACGCTCTCCGATCCCGCTCAAGTCACCGAGGAGCACCTCGCGTCGGTCTACCGGCTGGAATTCTACCGCCCGAAAAGCACGCCGGACGAGCCGCTCTGTCCGCATTATTATGTGGTTGTCAACGAGGAAGCCCCGGAACGCTCCCCGTGTGGTACGCCGTATGACTGCGGCGCCTTCGATCTGCGAGATCTGGCGCTGTATGACGATCTCAAAACCCTCATTCTGGACGGTGCGCTCCCGCCGAGAGGCTACGAATGGACACCGGAGGAGGGAAAATATGCTGTCATCCTGCGGGACTGATCCGGTTCCGCGGGATTTTTTCGTGTTTCTGGAAAAGAATTCTTCGGAATGTGTTGAAAAAGTCTTTGGTTTATTGTATAATAATAAAAGATTCTCAAAAGGAGGCGGTACCATGAACGATGGACGGCGCGAGCCGGGCAGAAAGAATTTTCTTGTGTCCCTCGTGCGGGGCAGTCTGATCCTCTCCGCGCTCGACCGCTTCACGGCGTGGATCTACGATCTATTGAAAAACGGCCTCTTCGGCTGGATCTTCTCGGGCTACCGCGACGCGCCGCATTCGGGGATTCTGGAGATAATCCGCGGCGGCAAGGCGGCGAAGCTCTTCTCTGAGTTCCGCTTCGGGATCTGCCGACGGATCGAATCGAGCGTTATCATATATGGCGTACGGTATCTAACGAAATATCTCCTCGGCTGCCGACTCAAGGTCTGGGGGACGTTTTTCGCCTCCTTCGGTCTCTACACGACGGCGGTATCCCTGATTACCTCGCTTCTCAACGGGAATCTGACGACCATCCCCCACACGAAGGAAATGCTCCTCTCCTATGGCCTGGTGATCGCGGCGGTCCCCCTCGTGCTCTCAAAAAAGACCCTCGCGGAGGGGATCGCCTCCTCGTATGTCGGGCGCGCCTGTCTCAAGATCACCGCATTCACGGAGGAGGACGTCATGGACACCGTCGGCGACGGCGGACATACGAACGTTGCGTTCCTCGCGGGCATCCTCTTCGGCGTGCTTTCCTATGCAATTCCCGCGTTTTATCTCTTTGCGCTTCTCGCCGTTCTCCCGGTCCTGTATCTGATCCTGATCCGGCCCGAGCTCGGCGTGATGCTCCTGTTCTTTGCGATGCCGTGGCTTCCGACGATGGTGCTCGCGGCGATCGTGATCTATACGACCCTCTGCGCAGCGGTGAAAATCTTCCGGCGCAAGCGGGCCTTCCGCCTCGAACCCGTCGACATCACGGCGATGGCCTTCATGGCGGTCACCTTCTTCGGCGGAACCGTCTCGTACTCTCCCGCATCGCTCAAGCCCGCGCTTCTGATGGTTTGCCTCATGATCGGGTATTTTCTCACGGTGACGCTCGTCACGACGCGGGAATGGCTCGTGCGCTGCTCGACGGCGGCGGTACTCTCGGCCGCTCTCGTTGCGCTCTACGGCATCCTCCTCTATTTCACGGGGGGCGGCTATTCCTCCGGCGCATGGTTGGACGACACGATGTTCGAAGGCATCCGCGGGCGGGCGGTCTCGACGCTTGAAAACCCGAATATGCTCGGCGAATATCTCGTACTCATCCTCCCGATCGCGGGCGCCATGCTCATCGGACGCGGGGAAGGACTGCGCAGACTCCATGCTTTCCTGTGCATCTGCGCGATGGGCGCGTGTCTGATTTTCACCTGGTCCCGCGGCGCATGGCTCGCGCTGATCGCGGCAGTGATGCTGTTCCTCTTCATGTGGCATCGCCGTTCCGTCTGGCTCGTCCTCGCGGGGATCGCGTCGATCCCGATCCTCCCGGCGATCCTGCCCGCCTCGATCCTCTCCCGGATCACAAGCGTCGGCAATATGGCGGATTCCTCGACCTCCTACCGCGTTTATATCTGGCGCGCCGCCGTGCACATGATCCGCGACAATTTCCTCTCCGGCATCGGCATCGGGGAGGGCGCGTGGTACCGCATCTATCCCGCCTACGCCTATCAGGGTGTGGAAGTCGCGCCGCATGCGCACAACCTGTTTCTGCAGATCCTTATCGAAACGGGGATCTGCGGCATCTTCGTCTTCCTGCTCTTCCTATTCCTGCTCTATCAGTCCGCCCTGACCTTCTTCAAGCAGATCTCCGGCGGCACGCTTCTCAAAAATCCCGATATTTCCGCCGCCCTTCTTTCCGAAAATCTGAACGATTCTATCGGTCGTCAGAATTCCATGCGGCAGGGCAAGACCCAGCTTCGCATCACGGCGGCGGGACCTCTCTGCGGCATCTTCGCCGTCCTCGTGCAGGGCATGACGGATTACGCATGGTATAATTACCGTCTCTACCTGATGTTCTGGCTGGTCGCGGGTCTCGCGGCGGCCTATACGCGGAACGGACGCGCCCTGATCCATCCCGGCGACGCACCGGATCCCGACAGCGGGACAGCGTCGGATTCTTCCCGAACGGAGGACACATCCCATGAATAAAAGAAAACTGCGCTTCAACGGCGTCGACGTGCTGCTCATTCTCATGATCGCGGCGGCTGCGTTCGTGCTCCTCTATGTCTTCGTGCTCAGCGATCGCGGATCGGACGCCCAGAGCGGTTCGGACACCGTGAAGATCCAGTACGTCGTCCAGCTGCAGAACCTCGACGCGCGCTTCTCCGAATCCGTGCGCCGCGGACAGGCCGTGGAGGATGCGATCACGCGCAAATCCGTCGGCACCGTGGTCGGCGTGGAGACGCAGGACTTCGAAAAGGTCGTATTTGATTACGACACCGGAAGGGAAGTCGTTTCCCGCGCAGAGGATCGGATCACCCTGCTTGTGACGATCGAGGCGGACGCCGTCGAGACGGATCGGGCGTTCCTTGTAGACGGCTGCGACATCCGCGTCGGCAAGCAGTTCAGCCTCATCCTCCCGGAGCTCTACGGCGTAGGTTATTGCATCCGCCTCGACAAGGAATAAGCGTGTGCGGCAGGATTTTCCTGAAATCGGGAACTTTTACCCGGCGCACGGCGTCTTATTCATAAAAAACGGAGTATCATCCTCATGGTTTCATTCATTTATCCGATCATCGCGACGGTGTGCGCATTCCTGCTCGCATACGTGGCGACGCCCGCCGTCCGTGTGCTCGCCTTCCGCATCGGTGCGGTCGACGTGCCTCTCGACGGACGGCGCATCCATAAAAAGCCCATCCCGCGCATCGGCGGTGTTGCGATCTATTTCGGCTTCGTCATCACTTCGCTTCTGTTCTGCGATATTACGAACGAGCTCGTGACGATCTGGGTCGGCGGCGGCGTACTCGTGATCATCGGGATCATCGACGACGTCGTGCGCCTCAACGCGTGGATCAAACTGATCGTGCAGCTCGCCGTGTCGCTATTTGCCGTGTGGAACGGCACGGTCATCACGCACGTAAATCTGGGCGGCGGCTACGTCTCCCTCGGCGCGCTCAGCATCCCGCTCTCGATCCTTTGGATCGCGGGGCTGACCAACGCCATCAACTTCATCGATGGGCTGGACGGCCTTGCCTGCGGCGTCTCGGCGATCTCCTCGTTCTCCCTCCTCGTTGTGGTTCTCCTTCACGGGGATATGATGAGTACGCTTCTCTGCGCCATCATGTTCGGCGCCTGCCTCGGATTCCTTCCGTTCAACTCCAATCCCGCGCGGATCTTCATGGGGGATACGGGCGCGCTCTTCCTCGGCTTCTGCTTTGCCGTGCTCTCCGTACAGGGCGTCTTCAAGCTCCACGCGGTCCTGGCCTTCATCGTTCCGCTGACGATCTTCGCCGTACCGCTCTTCGACATGATCTTTGCGATCGTGCGCCGTTTGGTTGCGGGGAAGAGTCCCTTTACGCCGGACCGCGGACACATCCATCACCGCCTGATCGACATGGGCTTCACGCAGAAGGAATCCGTGAAGATCCTCTACGCCCTCTGCGCGCTCCTCGGCCTTGTCGCAGTCTTCTGCACGGAGACGATGTTCGAAAATCTACGCGTCGTCAAATCCATCGCCATCGCGGGCATTTCCGTCGCACTCTTTGTTATCAATTTCCTTATCATGAAGAACCCGGTCACGCGTCGTCACTCCGGCCTGACCGAGGATGACATGACCACGGAGGACTATTTCCACGAGCTCGATCCGGAAACCGCGCGAAGAATCGAGATGCACAACGGCGGCACGCCGCACAGGGACGAGTCCGCCGCAGACAAGAAAACGGACGAAAATGAGACGGCTCACGAAACGAATCCGACTGAAACTGAGGAATCTGTTCGATAACCGGACCGCGCTTTTGCTCCTCCTCTTCGGACTGATCCTCTTTGCCCTCCTGCTCGCTTTCCTGATCGACGCGTTCGGCGTCCGCACGGAGCTCTACCGTATTCTTTACGGCGGGGACAGCGAGGATGGCGGAGACGGCGGCACCTACGAGGGTATCCCCGCGATGATCCGCCCCGCGGAAGAAGACGGCGAGGGCATCTACTTCGCGTATTCCGACGAGCGGATCCTCGACGAGATCACGCCGCTCACGCGTTATACCCGTTCCTTCCGCGTCATCCGGCAGTGGAAGGGCGAGAGCACCATTGACCGCTATATCCTGACAGTGGACGGCGGGCTCTGGGTACTCGAAGGGACGGCGCTCACATCCTTTTGGGACGGCACGCACACTTATATCGAGACTCCGGTGTATGCGACTGTGACCGAGAACGGCAAATTCGAGGACCTCGTCGAGATCACACCGCTCGGTACGATTGCCGAGGAAGCAAAGAATCGCGACGCGCAGGTCACCGTCGCCGACCAGAACGTCCGCGTGGTCTGGTCCGATCCGGATACGGGACTCCGCGAGCAGTATGAAATCTCGATGGAGAGCGGCATCGTTCTCTCCGAGCAATCCGCATATGAAAACGAGCTCTACCGATTCGTCACAACCGAGATTCTCTCCGATCCGGCAGAACCCTTGGCGGACCGCATTTCCGAACTCCGCAAAGCCTTTCTCAAGGCACACCCCGAACTCTCCCCCGCAGAAAACGATCCAGACGGAGGCACTCCATGAACGAAAATACCCGACAGAAAAAGCGGATCGGCGCGCTCGACGTGCTGATCATCTTCCTGATCCTCGCGGTTGCCGCCAGCGTCGCGCTCCGCTGGTACCGCGGACGGAATTCCGATACGGCAAGCGGTGTGCAGATGGATCCCTATGTCATCACCTTTGAGATCATGAATATCCGCGACTCCTCCGCACAGAGCTATCTGGAGACGGGAACGAACTTCTACCTCGAGGACACCAATCAGCTCTTCGGCACCCTCCGCGAGGGGAAGACGATCCGGGATGCGGAGAAGTATTATGAAATGCCGGACGGCGAGATCCGCCTCGTGTCCACCGATCTGACGGGCGACTTTTACCGGGTCGATGTCGAAGCGAGCGTCACGGCGCGCGGAAGGATGGACGGGGAAGGACGTTTCCTTCTCGACGGCAGCAAGTATATCGGCACAAACCGGGAGATCACGATATACAGCAAGTACCTGACCGTCACGGTCCTCGTCACGGGCATCAGCCTTGCGCAGTAAAAAAAGAATAAAAAAAGAAGGGGCTGTCTCATTCACGCGCAAAAGCGGAGAAATGTGACAGCCTTTTATATATATTTGAAACCGGGTTCCGGTTTTCAAATCCTTTCAGAAAAACAATGTCATTGCGAGGAAGGCGTCCTGAGACGCCTGACGTGGCAATCTCTCCAAACCGGGTGACGCAGGCAGAGAATTGGTGACATTATCATGTACAGCTTATCTGAAATTGCCACCCGGCTTCCATCCTGCTCATCAATTTCGGAGAGATTGCCACGTCACGAGCCTTAGGGCTCGCTCCTCG
>CACZSA010000330.1 GCA_902783705.1 uncultured Ruminococcus sp. | reverse complement strand
TTGCACGACGCCTGCCAGAGCCGCGTCTCAAAGAACCCCTGCGCAGCCGATTCCACCGTCCCCGTCGCGTCGGAGAGGCGCGAGGCGAGCACCTCGAACAGCTCTGCCGCCGCCGGCGCGTCGAGGGACTCCGGGATCTGCGTGATCTCCGCCGTCCATTGGGAGACGCCCGTCTTTTTCATCTCGAACGCAAACCCCACCGCCTCGATCCGGTCGCGGTAGTCGCTCAGCGCGTCCGCCTCGGCGGTGTAGAGCCCGACCGTGAGAGGAGTCATGAGCATTTGTCCGCCCGCCGCCGCGGGACTTGCGAGATGACGGCGCAGCTTGCGGCACAGCTCGTCGAAGATGATCCGCTCGTGCGCCGCGTGCTTGTCGATCATGAGGATCCGGTCGTCCAGCTGCACGAGGAGGTACGTGCTGAACGCCTCCCCGATCAGGGTGTATTCCGGGATGTCCCCCGGCTGAATGTCCCGGTCGTAGACCGCATAGGGATCCTCCGATGAAGCGCCGGACGAGGTCGAGGTGCCGGACGGATCGGGCGACGGATCCTTCTCCTCCCGCGCATCGGCGGGCGGCTCTTCCGCGGGGATCGACGGCGCATCGTCCGGGATCTTCGGCGGATCCGCACGGTCCGGCCTTTCGGTCCGTTCGGCCTGCTCTGCCGCGAGCATGGCGGACGCGATCTCGGCGGGGGTGAGCTGATCCTGTTCCCGGCGGTAGGCGGCGAAGGCCTCGGACGCGGCGCGGATGTTCCCGGCGGCGGCGCGGTGCGCTTCGACGATCTCCTCCCGGGTGGCATGCGGCGCGTTCGACTGCCCATAGGGCAAACCGGAGGGCAGATTTTCCCCCGCCGGAAGGTCGGAGAGGCGCATCTGATGGGGCCGCTCGGAACGCTTGTCCATCGGCAGGAACGCGTTCTTCGGGTCCTCCGGCTTCTTCGGGGGAGCCGCGGATTCCATGGGTGGCGTGAAGGGCGCGTCCGTCGGGTCCCCGGCGATCGGGAACTGCGGGCGGCGGACTTCCTTCTCAAGCGCGGAGAGGACGGCGTAATAGACCGCGTCGAAGATCAGCTTCTCGTTCGCGAACTTGACCTCGAGCTTCGCCGGGTGGACGTTCACGTCGACGGCGGCGGGGTTGAGCTCGATGTTCAGGACGCAGAAGGGGAACTTGTCCGCCGGGATGCGCGAGGCGTAGGCCTGCTCCAGCGCGGCGGAGGCGGTCTTCGACTTGATGTAGCGTCCGTTGATGAAGAAATTCTCCATGTTGCGGTTCGAGCGGACCATGTCGGACTCGGAGACGAAGCCGTGGACGCGGATGCCGTTCTCTCTCCGGTCGGCGGGGAGGGCGCGGCGGGCCGTATCGCGTCCGAAGAGGGCCCAGATCGTCTCGCGCAGGTCGCCGTTGCCGGAGGTCAGGAACTTGATCTCGCCGTCGGAGATGAATTTGAAGGAGATTTCGGGGTGGGAGAGGGCGATCTTCTCGACGACCGCGCCGATGGCGATGCCCTCGGTGGAGTCCTTTTTGAGGAATTTCCGCCGCGCGGGGACGTTGTAGAAGAGGTCCTCGGCGATGACGGTGGTGCCGTCCGCGCATCCGGTGTCCTCGACGGAGACGACGCGCCCGCCCTCGACCGTGAGGACCGCGCCCATCTCCTGCCCGGGGATCTTCGAGAAGATGCGGAGGCGGGAGACGGAGGCGATGGCGGCCAGAGCTTCGCCGCGGAACCCGAGGGTGAGGATGGAATCGAGGTCGGCGGCGGTGTGGATCTTCGAGGTGGAGTGGCGGGTGACGGCGGGGACGAGGTCGTCCTTTTCGATGCCGCAGCCGTTGTCGGCGACGCGGATGAAGGAGACGCCGCCGCGCTGGATCTCGAGGGTGACGCGGTCCGCACCGGAGTCGACGGCGTTCTCGAGGAGCTCCTTGACGGCGGAGGAGGGCCGGTCGACGACCTCGCCCGCCGCGATGAGGTTCGCGACCTCAAAGCTCAGAAGGTTGATTTTTCCCATAGTATTCTTCTTTATGTACTGTTCACAAACGAAACGGCTTCCGTTTATCACGCGCGAGGAACGTGCTGTGCTGCGCATCCGAAGGAGT
>CACZSA010000329.1 GCA_902783705.1 uncultured Ruminococcus sp. | reverse complement strand
CTATACCGCGGCCTTCGAAAAATCCGCGTTCGAAACGCAGACGAAGACCGTCGAGCGGGGAGAACCCCTCGGACATCTCTGGGGCGAGCCCGTCTATACCTGGGCGGAGGACAATAGCACGGTGACGGCATCCCGGATCTGCGGGCGCGATGAGTCCCACGCGGAGACGGAAACGGTGCCGACCGACGCCGAGACCCGGGAACCCCTCTGTGACGAAGACGGTTCCGTCACCTACACGGCAGTGTTCGCAAACGAAGCCTTCGTCCCCCAGACGAAGACCGTGACCCTCGAAGCTCCCGGCCACGACTGGAGCGAACCGGAATTCGTGTGGTCGTCGGATAAAACCAGCGCGAAAGCGAAAGTGACCTGCCGGAACGATCCCGCTCACAAAAGGGAATTCAACACCACCGTCCGGACGGATTCGATGCCCTTCTTCGGCACGATCATTCGGACAGCGACCGTTGTGATCGACGGAGAAGTCTACCGCGACGTGGTCCGGGAAACCGTTTCTCCCTGGATCCCGAGAATCCCCGTCACGGAACGCATCGTGCCGGAGGTGGATGGACCGGACGAAGGCGGGGAGCAGACGGAGCCCGTCCTCCCGTTCGCCGACGTGAAGCCGGAAGATCCGTTCTTCGACGACGTGAAATATGTCTTTGAGAAGGAAATCATGAACGGCGTTTCGGCGACGGAATTCGCCCCGCTGTCCGATTTGAGCCGCGGCATGATTGTCACGGTCCTGTATCGGATGGAAGGAGAGCCCGCTGCCGACGGGGTCCACGGGTTCACGGATGTTCCGGCGGATCAGTGGTATTCCGAAGGGGTGGCATGGGCGGCTTCCGCAGGAATCGTCCTCGGCTACGGCGACGGGACCTACCGCCCCGGCAATCCCGTCACCCGCGAACAGCTGGCGGCAATCCTGAACCGCTATGCGGAATACAGGGGATACGCGATCAAGTCCGGTTCCCCTGCGTCCGCGGACGAGGACAGCATATCCGGCTGGGCGAAGGAAAACGTCGGCTGGGCTGCCGTGAACGGGATCCTGAAAGCGGACGGCGAGGGCAATCTCCGTCCGACGGAACCCGCTTCGAGAGCTGAAATCGCCGGAGCGATCCGCGCGTTCCTCGAAACGGTCGCCGGCTGAACCGGCAAGAGGACCGATTTACGCGCAAATCCCGAAACGACATTCTGCAATCTGAATCAAAGCCTTCCCCGGATCGCTTCATCCGGGGAGGCTCAGGGGTATTGAATATGAAACGATTTCTAACGATTCTGTCTCTGTTCTGCGCGGCGGTGCTTCTGGCCTCTGCCGCATGGGCGTCCGAAGAGTGGGAAGAGGAAGGGGCGTTCGACGGGTATATCGTCCGGATCGAAGAAAAACCCCGTCTTCTGCGGGGGCGTTCGTCCGTGGGCCTGACTTCCGTCCCTGAGGAATGCGAGGCGCTCGGCGGCGGCCTGTTCTACGCGGAGACCCTCGACGAAGCCGTGAACCTTTCCTCCCTGGGGAATGTGGTCTACTGTGAGCCGAACTATATCCTCACGGTGGAGGACATCGGCGAAGGGTACGAACCCGAACAGTGGAATCTCCGTTCGGTGGAAGCGGCGGCGGGATGGATGCACACCGATTCCTCCGGCCTGTACGATCGCCGGGGAGACGGCGTCACCGTTGCGATCGTGGACACCGGCGTGATGGCCTCCCATCCCGATCTGACCTGTGAGAATATCCTCGAACCCGTCAATCTGTCCGGCGTCAGGGACGGGCTGGACAATTACCACGGGACGTTCATCGCCGGGATCATGGCGGCCGGGGTCGGCAACGGCATCGGGACGGACGGGATCACGCCGAACGTCACGATCCTCCCCGTCTGCGTCACATGGGGCGGGGGCACGACCGACGTGAAGACAGCGGTGGAAGGGATCCGTCTGGCGGCTGATATGGGCGCGGACGTCATTACCTTCAGCATCGGAGGGACCCAGGACAGCGCCGCTCTGCGCGAAGCCTGCGAATACGCCGAAGACCGGGGGGCGATCCTCGTCTCGAGCGCGGGGAACTACCGCTCCGGCCTCCCGAAGAGCGAAACCAACTATATGTACCCGGCGGCGTATAGCTCCGTGGTTTCCGTCTCCGCGTGCAGACAGGAGAAGGGGGAAGCGGTGTTCGACTCCGACTACTCCTACTTCAACGACAGGGTGGACGTTTCCGCTCCCGGCACCGACATCGTTTCCCTGGATCTGTCGGGAGGCGTCACCCGGAGAAGCGGGACTTCCTTTGCGGCCCCGGTCGTCGCTTCCATGGCCGTCATGGCGCGGCAGGCGGATCCCGCTATGGACAAGGACCGCTTCCTGCGACTGCTGGAGGAAAGCTCCGTCGATCTGGGCGAACCCGGTTACGACGTGTACTACGGGAACGGCTATGTCAGTATTCCCGCGTTCCTCGATGCTCTGGACGGCGGGCCCCGCGAATCTGAGGACGCTCCGAGATCCGAACCGGCGTTCATGGCGCATTCCATCGCGCTGTCCGGCGAGATCGGCGTGAACTTCTTCATGGATCTGCCGGGGATCGAGGGCGTGGACTACGGCGCGAGCTTTATGGAATTCACCGTGGACGGCAGGGGAGGGAAGACGAGCCGGGATGAGTATGATCCGTCCCATCTGAACCGGAGCGGGGAGTATTACGGATTCACCTGCCGTGTCAATGCCCTCCAGATGGCCGATACCATCACGGCGGTCTTCCGCTATACGGAGAACGGAGAGGAAAAGTCGGTGACCCAGACCTATTCCGTCAAGGAATACCTGGACGATATCGCGTCCGGCGATTACAGCGAAGAGATGAAAGCGCTGGGGGCCGCGGTCGGAAACTACGGCCGGTATGCGCAGGCGTACCTTGCGGGGCTGCACGGTTTTGATCCCGGCGCGGACCATACCGCCATGCCGGAGGGAGAGGCCTATTCCGACACCGATTACGCGGAAGCCGCGCTGGGTGTCTGCGGACAGGCAGTCCTGAACGTGCCGGCGAATTCCGGGATCGAAAGGCTGACGTATACGCTGAACCTCGATTCGTCGACCGGGATCACCGTCTATCTGAAACCGGCGGAGGGATATGCGGGAGAGGTCACGGCTGCGGTCGACAGAGATCCGGAAAACAGGGCGGTCATGCAGAGCGACGGCCGGTACCGGGTCCGGATTTCCGGCATCGCCGCGCATCGGCTTGGAGAACGGCACACCGTCCGGGTCACCGCCGGAAAGACCTTTGAATTCACGATTTCCCCGCTGTCCTTTGCGGATACGGTCCTGAATGCGGAAACCGCAAACAGGGCGGCGAAGGATCTTGCGGTGTCGCTCTATCAGTATTACGAAAAAGCCAGGATCTACTTCGGGCAGTGAGCTGACCCCTCCGGTGCGGAGTAGGCGGTGTTCTCCGGCCTGAGATCCTCGTGATCACAACGAAATAAGCGAAGCCCGTGCGGTTGTCGGTTGACTGCGCGGGCTTTTGTTTTCGGAGTGATCCT
>CACZSA010000328.1 GCA_902783705.1 uncultured Ruminococcus sp. | reverse complement strand
GGAGAAATACCCGGACACCGACGTGTATGTGTTCTACATCGACGTCCGCACGCCGGGCAAGAACTTCGACGAGTTCTACCGCCGGGCCGTGGAGGAATACGGCGTGCACTACATCAAGGGCGCCGTCGGAAAAGTGGCTCCCCGCGCGGACGGCACCCTCGACGTGCAGGCCTCGGACCTCATCATGAACGAGCAGCTGCACATCACGGCCGACCTCGTGGTCCTCGCCGCGGCGATCGAGCCCTCGAAGACCGCGCGTCCGCTCGCGACCATGCTGACGGCCTCCATGGACACGAACGACTTCTTCACCGAGGCCCACCCGAAGCTGCGTCCGGTCGAGAGCCCCACGGCGGGCATCTTCCTCTCCGGCGCGTGCCAGGGACCGAAGGACATCCCGGAGACCGTCTCCCAGGCGTCCGCGTGCGCCGCGAAGGTCATCGGTCTCCTCTCGAAGAACAAGCTGACCGGAAATCCGTGCGTCGCGCGCTCCGATGAGTGGATGTGCAACGGCTGCTCGAACTGCGCGTCCGTGTGTCCCTACGGGGCGATCACATACCTGGACAAGGACTTCCGCATGCCCGACCGCACGACGAAGACCCGCCGGGTGGCGTACGTCAATCCCGCCGTCTGTCAGGGCTGCGGCGCGTGCACGGTGGCCTGCCCGTCCGGCGCGATGGATCTGCTCGGCTTCTCGAATTCCCAGATCATGGCGGAGGTAGACGCGATATGCAAGTAAACGAAAACGAGACCTTCGTCCCCACCATTGTGGCCTTCTGCTGCAACTGGTGCTCCTACGCGGGCGCCGACCTCTCCGGTACCAACCGCATCGGCTATCCCGCGAACGTCAAGATCATCCGCGTCCCCTGCTCCTGCCGGGTGAATCCCATGTTCATCCTCCGGGCGTTCCAGCGCGGCGCGGACGGCGTGATCCTCTGCGGATGCCATCCGGGGGACTGCCATTATACGACCGGCAACTACTACGCGCGCCGCCGCATGACGCTTCTGTTCTCGATGCTCGACTACCTCGGGATCGAACGCGGGCGGACGCGCGTGGAATGGGTCTCCGCGGCGGAGGGCCAGCGCTTTGCCGAAACCATGAAGAGCTTTGCCTCCGAGATCGCCGCGCTCGGGCCGAACCGCAGACTGGAGGACCTCCGATGCAGGAAATGATGAAAAAAAGAGCGATGGAGCTCCTCGCCGACGGAACGGTGAACCGCGTGATCGGCTGGAAGAGGGGCGAGTTCTCCTACGACATCACCCCCGCGGTCTTCGAGACAGCGGAGGAGATCGAGCGCGATTTCGTCTGGGACGCCTTCTGCGGCGCGAACGTCTCGAAATACCTGATCCGCGAATCGGCGAAGGGGGAGGGACGGATCCTCGCCTTCCTCAAGCCCTGCGACGCGTTCTCCTTCAACCAGCTTCTGGCGGAGCACCGCGTGCGGCGGGAAAACGTTTATCTCATCGGCATCCCCTGCGAGGGCAAGACCGATATCGAAAAGATCAAGATGCGCGGCATCGACGGCGTGACCGGGATCGACGAGGACGGGGACGAATTCGTCGTGCACTCGATCTACGGCGACGAGCGCGTGAAGCGGGCCGATGTGCTCGCGGAGCGGTGCCTCGCCTGCAAATCGAAGCGGCATCCGGTGTACGATGAGCTCCTCGGAGACGAGGGCGAGGATCTGCCGGACGACGTCCGCTTCGCCGGGGTCGCAAAGCTCGAGACCATGACGGCGGAGGAGCGGTTTGAATTCTGGCGGAGCGAGCTCTCGAAGTGCATCCGCTGCAACGCGTGCCGCAACGTCTGTCCCGCCTGCACCTGCGAGAACTGCGTCTTTGACAACCCGGCCTCCGGGATCTCGCAGAAGGCGGCGGCCGACCCGTTCGAGGAAAACATGTACCACATCATCCGGGCGTTCCACGTCGCCGGACGGTGCACCGACTGCGGCGAGTGCTCGCGGGTATGTCCCGAGCGCATTCCGCTGCACCTTCTCAACCGCAAGTTCATCAAGGACATCGACGAGCTGTACGGGACCTACCGCGCCGGGGAGGACGACGAGACGAAGAATCCCCTGACCTCCTTCACCGAGGGAGACGCCGAGGCCTCCGTGGTCCGCGAAAGGGGGCGCGCGTGATGAAATTTCTGAAATCCGCCGATCTCGACCGCTTCCTTGAGTCGGCATCGAAGAGCCGCACGCTCTACGTCCCGGTCGACATCGAGCCGAACAAGAGCGCGTACCGGAGATACAGGCCCGGGACCGTCGTTTCGAAGGGACTCAAAACCACGCGGAGCGCGAAGGACTTCTTCTTCCCGCAGACGGAAAACCTCGTCGGCTTCCGCATGGAGAACAAAAAGATCCAGATTCTCGATCCGCGCACGGAGCATGAGGACTTTGCCGTGTTCGGCGTCCGTGCCTGCGACGCGCGCTCCTTCGGGATCCTCGACAAGGTCTTCCTCGCGGAGCCGGTCGATACGTATTACAAGAACCGCCGCGAGCACGGGCTGATCCTCACGATGACCTGCGGCCGCCCCGCCGAGACCTGCTTCTGCACGGCGTTCGGGATCGATCCCGCCGCACCGGAGGGGGACGTCGTCTTCACGGAGACGGAGGACGGATGGTTCGTCGAGGC
>CACZSA010000327.1 GCA_902783705.1 uncultured Ruminococcus sp. | reverse complement strand
GCCCGAGGGTCCTCTCTGGTCCCGTCCGGAAGGACAAAAAAATAATGGATCTGCAAGATCCAAAATCCGCAAGCGCCAGCGCGCAAGCCAGAAGAATATAGAAAAAGCGCGTACTGCGGGGAAACAGTACGCGCCACATTTATTTACCGACACACCAGCTCCCCGCTCGCGGGGTCCACGTCCACCGTGACGACTGCGCCTTCGGAGAGCGCCCCGGACAGGATCGTCCGCGCAATCAGTGTCTCCACCTTCGCCTGCAGGTACCGCTTCATCGGACGCGCGCCGAAGACCGGGTCGTAGCTCTCGGCGATGATCTTGTCCTTCGCCGCGTCCGTGAGGACCAGATGGAGATTCTTCTCCTCCAGACGCTTTGCCAGCGACGCTGTGAGCAGATCGATGATCCCGCGGATGTTCTCGCGCGAGAGCGGCTTGTAGAAGACGATCTCGTCCAGACGGTTCAGGAACTCCGGGCGGAACGTGCGGCGGAGCAGGGCCGTCACCTCGTCCTTCGCCGATTCCGTGAGATTCCCCTCTCCGTCGAGCCCTTCGAGCAGGATCTGCGACCCGAGGTTCGACGTCATGATGATGATCGTGTTCTTGAAGTCCACCGTGCGGCCCTGCGAGTCCGTGATCCGCCCGTCGTCGAGGACCTGCAAGAGGATGTTGAACACGTCCGGGTGCGCCTTCTCGATCTCGTCGAAGAGGACGACCGAGTAGGGCTTGCGGCGGACCGCTTCGGTGAGCTGACCGCCCTCGTCGTAGCCGACGTATCCGGGAGGCGCTCCGATGAGGCGGGAGACTGAGAATTTCTCCATGTATTCGGACATGTCGATCCGGACCATGTTGTGCTCGTCGTCGAACAGGGCTTCCGCGAGGGCCTTCGCCAGCTCCGTCTTGCCCACGCCCGTCGGGCCGAGGAAGATGAACGAGCCGATCGGACGGTTCGGGTCCGCGATGCCCGCGCGGGAACGGATGATCGCGTCCGTGACCGCCTGGACCGCTTCGTCCTGCCCGATCACCCGCTTGTGCAGGATCTCGTCGAGGTGCAGGATCTTCTCCCGCTCGCCCTCCATCAGCTTCGCCACCGGGATCCCGGTCCAGCGGGCGACGATCTCGGCGATCTCCTCCTCCGTCACCGTGTCGCGGACCATCGGATCCTTCGCGCGGTCTTCGGCTGCCTTCTGCGCTTCTTCGAGCTTTTTCTTCAGCTCCGGCAGGGTGGAATAGCGCAGCTTCGAGGCCTTTTCGTATTCGTAGTTCCGCTGAGCCGCTTCCATCTCGGCGGTCGCGGATTCGATCTCCTCCTTGAGCTTTTTCGTCTCCTCCGCCGCGTTCTTCTCGAGGTCCCAGCGGCTCTTCATCTCGTTGAAGCGGTCCCGCTCCTCGGCAAGCTCCGCCGTCAGACGCTCGAGCCGCTCCTTCGACAGGTTGTCGGTCTCCTTTTTCAGGGCGACCTCCTCGATCTCCAGCTGCATGATGTGGCGGCGGACGTCGTCCATCTCGGCGGGCATGGAGTCCATTTCGGTGCGGAGCGCGGCGCACGCCTCGTCGACGAGGTCGATCGCCTTGTCGGGGAGGAAGCGGTCCGTGATGTACCGATGGGAGAGCGTCGCCGCCGCGATGAGCGCCCGGTCGTGGATCGTCACGCCGTGGAAGATCTCATACCGTTCCTTCAGGCCGCGCAGGATCGAGATCGTGTCCTCGACCGTCGGCTCGTCGACCATGACCGGCTGGAAGCGGCGTTCGAGCGCGGCGTCGGCCTCGACGTACTTGCGGTACTCGTCGAGGGTCGTCGCGCCGATGCAGTGCAGCTCACCGCGGGCGAGCATCGGCTTGAGCAGGTTTCCGGCGTCCATCGAGCCCTCGCCCTTGCCCGCGCCGACGATCGTGTGCAGCTCGTCGATGAAGAGGATGATCCGCCCGTTCGACTGCTTGACCTCGTTCAGGACGGCTTTGAGACGCTCCTCGAATTCGCCGCGGAACTTGGCTCCGGCGATGAGCGCGCCCATGTCGAGGGAGAAGACGGTCTTGTCGCGCAGGCCCTCGGGAACGTCGCCGCGCATGATCCGCTGGGCGAGTCCTTCGGCGATGGCGGTTTTACCGACGCCCGGCTCGCCGATCAGGACCGGGTTGTTCTTCGTCTTGCGGGAGAGGATGCGGATGACGGAGCGGATCTCGGCGTCGCGTCCGATGACCGGGTCCATCTTCTTGCTACGGGCGCGCTCGACGAGGTCGGTGCCGTATTTTTTGAGGGCCTCGTAGGTTTCCTCGGGGTTGTCGGAGGTGACGCGGGAATTGCGGACCCCGGCGAGGGCCTGCATGAAGGCGTCCTTCGTCAGCCCGAACTCGCGGAAGAGGGATTTCAGCTTATCCGTGGGCCGGTCGAAGATCGCGAGCATGAAGTGTTCGACGGAGACGTATTCGTCCTTCATCTGTTCGGCGATCTTCTGCGCGAGATCGAGGGTGCGGTCGCACTCGGGGGAGACGTAGATCTTGTCGGGCTCGCGTCCGCTTCCGGTCACGCCGGGGATGGCGTCGAGGATCGCTTCGAGGCGGGCGAGGAGGGTGCGGGTGTCGCAGCCCATTTTCTCAAACAGCGAGCCGATGAGGCCGCCGTCCTGCGAAATGAGGGCGTAGGCGAGGTGCTCGGGGGTCACCTGCACGTTGTTGCGCTCCACCGCGAGGGTCTGCGCGGTTTTGAGCGCGTCGAGGGATTTCTGTGTCAGCTTTTCGGGAGACAGCATATAGATCACATCCTTGTCGGTTATTTATTATGGAAGAATTTTGTGAAGCGGGAAGCGAATTAAGAATGAAGAATGCAGAATGGGAAATATTATGCATGGCGGAAAACGAACGCATTTTTCATTTCGTTTACGGATTACTGCCGGTCATTCTGAATTCTGCATTCTCAATTCCCTAAACCGCCGGGGTTTCCCAGACGGCGCGGCAGGCTTCGGCGGGGGTGCGCTTTCCGCAGACGGCGGCCTTCATGGCCCGGTCGAAGAGGCGGACGTAGGCGGTGATCCTCCCGGCGATCTCCTCGGGGTCGGCGGGCGCGGGCTCTCCGTTCGGCGAGAGGCGCGGGCGGAGGGATTTGGTGAGGCGTCCGGGCGCGAGCATATAGACGGGGGCGGGGAGGTGTTCCTCGGCGCAGCGGCGGCTCTCCTCGACGATCCAGGCGCGGAAGAAGGCCTCGATGCGGGCGAGGAGCTCGGACGACTGGGTGCGGAAGGTGACGGTGAGCTCTCCGGACGCGCCGTCCTCGGTGGGGGCGGGGTAGAGGCGGAGGTCATAGCGCACGGTCGGGCGGTAGCGGTATTCGAGGGAGGTTTTGAGGAACATGGTGGGCGCGTTGGGGGTGAAGAAGGGGGCGAACTCGCCGTCGGAGCCCTCGGAAAACGCGCGTTCGACGGCGGCGAAGACGGATTCGATCCGCTTCTCCGGGGTCATGAGGGAGCAGTATTCCGCGAGGATGCGGTTGACGAGGGCGGAGCGGTTGGTGCGTTCGCGGACCGCCAGGCGGTCGATGCGGGCGACGACCTCGTCGGAGAGGGTGAGGCTGTACAAAGATTTTTTCATAAAAAACTCAAACTCCGTTTAACTCCTGCGAAGCAGGAATTTCACTTCCAATGGCGAGCTCGCTCGCCGAGGATATTTCACTGCCGCGAAGCGGCAATATCACCCGGGATGCAAGCATCCCCGCGAAGGCGCATTTCACTCGAATTCTCTCGCAAGCGGCGAGGACGCATTTGCCTCAGCGCACTGCACTATATGTGTCATTGCGAGGGCGAAGCCCGTGGCAATCCGTACCCCTTCATGTGCGATTTATGATCGCATATTGGCTGGATCACTCATTCCGTCTGCGCGCTGACGCTTGCGGATAATGGATCTTGCAGATCCATTGCTCTTTTGTCCTTCCGGACGGGACCTAAGAG
>CACZSA010000326.1 GCA_902783705.1 uncultured Ruminococcus sp. | reverse complement strand
GTTCAGAAGGTGGTTGGCGATCTGGGTGGCGGTGTCGCTGTCGTAGGTCTCCGGACGGACGACCTGCATCTTGATGTTGGAGCCGGAAAGATTCAGGCTGCCCATCGGCTGCGGGTTGGGGTTCACGTTCCCCTGGGGCTGCTGCGGGGCGGCATACTGGACGTCGCTGTCGTCCGCGCCCTCGTCATAATTATCAAATCCGTCGTAGTAATCTTCGTCGTAAGATTCGTCGTAGGTGTCGTTCGCGCCGGTTACTTTCTTGATTCGATCCATGAGTCCCATAAAAATCCTCCAATCTGCCGCATGGCAGAGGTTTTAACTTATTGATAGTGTCTTGCCCCGAAAATGGCGCTTCCGACGCGCACGAGGGTGGATCCCTCTTCGATCGCGCATTCGTAGCTGTCGCTCATTCCCATGGACAATACGGGTTCCTCTATATTATGCGATTTTTTTGCCGAAAAGTCAAGGTAAAATTGATAAGATTTCCTGAAATATGCCCGAAAATCTTCCATATTTTCGCATTTCGGCGCCATTGTCATGATTCCGACGGTCCGGATGGCGGAAAACGGGGCGATTTCCGCGAGAAAATCGTCAAACCGCGCGGGATCGATCCCGGTCTTCGCGTCCTCCTCGCCGATGTTGATCTCGACGAGAATGTCCTGCACGACGCCGAGTTTGCGGCACCGGCTGTCGATTTCCGCGGCGAGCTTCACGGAGTCGACCGAGTGGATCAGCCCCGCCCGTCCCGCGACGACGCGGACCTTGTTCGTCTGCAGATGACCGATGAAGTCCATCCGCGCGCCGGAGGCCGTGACGCCGTCGTATTTCGCCGCGAATTCCTGCGCGTGGTTCTCGCCGCAGAGGGTGAGTCCGCATTCCTCGACGAGATAGCGCACCTCCTCCTCGGGGACGGTCTTCGTCGCCGCGAGCAGGGTCACGGGAGCGCCGGTTGCGCGCCGCGCTCTCGCCGCTTCGATGTTTTCGAGCACGCGGAGGTAATTGTCCCGCAGCTCGTTCTTTCTTTCAGGTGTCAGCATGATTTCCTATCCTATGATTTTTCCTGAGTACAGATCGCGCCCGCCGACCACGACGACGTCGTTCTCCTCGATCCAGTAGTAGGTGCCGAAGGAGGTCTCGTCGTAGGTGACGCCGGAGTCGCGCGCCGTCAGATTGGCGATCCGCACGTCCTCCCGGATGGCGGCGTTCTCCGCGGGATTGCCCACGCAGACCACGGTGCCGTCGTCGGTCTCGTGCAGGATGTTCACCCGCCGGAACGCGATGGTCACGCCGTCCTGCACGTACACGCCGTTCATCCCGTCGACCACGCGCAGGGCCGTGACGGGCAGCTCAAAGCCCGTGTATTCCTCGGTGGAGATGAGCACCTTCTGCATCCGGGTGAAATCGAACGCCGAGGGGACGGTCCCGCATTCGAGGATGACCACGGCGCGGTCGCCCGGGACCTGCGAGACGATGCGGTCAAGCGTCATCGTGAAGCTCTCGGAGGCCGAGAGGAACTGCACCTCGCAGGCATACATATCCACGAACTCCGCCGCCTCGGTCTTGGACATCGGGCAGGCGACGTACCAGCGGTAGTCGGAGAGGACGGTCCCCACGCAGAGGCGTCCGTCGCCCTGTTCCGGCTCGCTCTCGGTCAGCGCGATGAATTCGTCGTAGCTCATGGCGTCGAGCAGATCGGCGGAGAAGATCTCCCCGTAGCCGTCGTATTCGGCATAGTAGTAGCCGGACCGCGGCGCGTACACCGTTTCGAGATTCGCGCCGAGCTGGGATTTGAGGCGGTCCCGCTCGTTCTCCAGCGCCGTGATCTGCGTGTCGTAGTCGGAGACGGCGCCCCGGAGCACCGCGCGCTTCTGCATGTCGACGAGCAGGCCCACCCGACGCGCGATCGCGCTGCCGTAGTTCCCGCCCGCGCAGTCGGAGGCGATGGCGTAGAAGGAATCGAAGATCGACGCGTCGAGCCCCGCCGTGGACTGCACGGAACGGTCCTCGCCCTTGTGCTTGCTGAGCTGGGCGATCTGCGTGTCGATCTCGGCGATGCGTCCCTCGATCTCGGGCGCGGAGGCCGCGTAGACATCCGCCAGCTTGCCGCCCCGGGAGACCTTGCCTCCGTCGGCGACCGCAGCAGTGACGCTTCCGCTCCACGTGTTCGCCGCGTAGACGGGCGATTCGCTGCGGAAGATGTAGGCGTCGGCCTCGACGGTGGTCGCGACGGTCTTCGTCACCGCGTCCACAAGCTCCAGCCCCGGCTCGAACTGATCGACCAGATGATAGCCGATGTAGAAGATGAAGCCGACGGCGAGGAGGGACACGATCACGTATGCGAGGGTCCGCGCCAGATAATTGCGGTCAAAAAGGGAAAAGAAGCGTTCGCGGAAGGTGACCGCGCTCCGCTCTGGTTTCTGATTCAAGGAATCCCCCGATCTCACCCCCGCAATCTTTCATGCGGGAGCTTATGATTTTACTATTATACCACATCCCGCGCGCCGGAAAAAGCCCGGAGCCGGAGAATTTACAATCTATTTACCGTTTCCGGGGGTATCTTTCGACCACGACGGCCTCGCTCCCCATCCCGCGGTAAGCGCGCTCGACGTCCCGGATCGGATAGCGCGTCCGGGCGGCGGCGAGGGGATCGCTGAACACGGCTTCGTCCGATCCGCGGTCATAGCCGATCAGAAGGAGGCAGTGCATCGGGGTCTTCCACGTGTACGGGCGTCCGCTCCCGTCGCAGATCCACGTCCGGGAATCCCGCGGAGCCGCCATGCCCATCGTCGCGAAGAGGATCACGGGCAGGCCGCGGTCGATCTCCTCCCGGAAGAGCGTATCGAGCGGCACGCCGTGAAGCTCGCGCACGAGGAGGTCTTCTCCCGTCAGGTCGGCAAAACGCTCCAGTCCCCGCCGGATCGCGGGCGCGAAGCATCCCCAGCCGTCCTCCGTCCGCGGGTCGCCGAGGTAAAAATCCTTGGGGTCCGCCGCACGCAGCACGCCGTCCTCCATGCGGGGATAAGGCGCGCGGGGGAGGCAGTTGTCGATGAAGAAATCGGGGTCGACGGGAAAGCCGAGCCATCCGAGGGCCAGCGACGCCGTCACGCTCTCGCAGCCCGTGGGCCACTTCTCATGCTGATCGAGCCACGGGGTCTCGAGGATCTTCGTCTCATTCGCTCTCATGCTGCTCCTCCTCTGCGGCTTTTGCGGATTCATCCTTTTTCTTCGGCTCGTCGATCACAAAGAGCTTCTCCGCCCGCAGGATCGCCGTACCGTCCTTCTCCATGGCGCGGGCGAGGGCGATGAACTGTCCCGCATGCCGCAAGCGCACGAGGGTCCCCGGCGCGAGATCGACGTGCAGCTTCTTCTGATAGAGATCGGCCCCGCCGCGCGTCAGCTTCGCGTAGAAGTCGTTCACCTCCACGGCGCCGAGGTCCTCGAAGAGCGATTCCACGGGCAGAAGCTTTGCCTCGCGCTCCTCGAAGGTCATCCCCTCGAGCGCCTCGATCGTCACGGCGTCATCGAGCGTGAACTTGCCCGTCCGCGTCCGACGCAGGGCCGCCATCGCCGCGCCGCATCCGAGGGTCCGCCCGATATCGGCGCAGAGCGTGCGGATATAGGTTCCCTTCGAGCATTCGACGTCGAGGGCATAGCGGTCGCGGGCGAGCTTCTCCACGCCGATCGAGTAGATCTCCACCTCGCGCGGCTCCCGCTCAATCTCCCGGCCCTCCCGCGCGAGATCGACGAGCTTGCGCCCCCCGATCTTCACGGCGGAGTACATCGGCGGGACCTGGAGGATCTTCCCCGTGAAGGACGCGCACACCCGGCGCACCTCGTCCTCGTCCGGGATCGCGTCGGAGGATTGAAGGATCTCCCCGGTCACGTCCTCCGTATCGGTCGTGATGCCGAGCTGCATTTCGGCGCGGTAGGCCTTGTCGTGGACGATGAGGTATTCCGACGCCTTGACCGCCCGCCCGAGCAGGATCGGCAGGACCCCGGTCGCCATGGGATCGAGCGTCCCCGTGTGCCCGACGCGGCCCGTGTCAAACAGGCGGCGGCAGGCGGAGATGATGCGGTGGGACGTGACGCCCGCGTGCTTGTCGATGATGAGGACCCCGGACACGGAATCCGGCTTTCGCTTGGACATGCTGTTGTTCTCCGATATCAGTTCTGTTTTTCTTTCTATTATAGCACAAACTCCCCGCCCGCGCAAGTGCGGCATTCTCACTTTATGTCTTGCATTCCCCGCGGTAAAATGGTATAATAAAGATAAAAGCGGATCAGACGCGAATATTGACCCGACGCGCGGTCGAACCTCACCGGAGAACGACCGCCGCCGGAGATGCGAGGACCTTATGCGAACGAAAATCCTGCCAATCCTTTTGGCGCTCACCCTGCTCTTCACCTCCTGCGCCGTCGTGCTGCGGGAGGCGGGATCCCCGGACCTCGGGCAGGGCGCGCGGGACGATCTTCCCGCCTCCCCCGCCGTGACCGCGGAGGCAGACATACGGGATCCCATGCCCGAATCCCCCGAACCCGCCCCGGAACAGAATGAGCCCGCCCCGCAGGAGCCGGAACCGGAACTTGAACCCGTACCGGAGCCTGAACCGGAACCCGAGCCTGAGCCCGAGCCTGAGCCGGAGCCTGAGCCGGAGCCCGAACCCGAACCCGAACCGGAACCGGAACCCGAACCCGAACCGGAACCGCTGCCTGAACCGGAACCGGAGCCCGAACCTGAGCCGGAACCTCAGCCGGTCTCCGCGCAGCCCTCGAAATTCTGGTCCGGCGTCGACATTTCCTTCGGCGCGACCGGGGATATCCTCGTCCACCCGAATATCTACATCGACGCCAACCTCCGGAAGACTGCCGAGAAGACCTACGATTTCCTCCCGATGTTCTATGACGTCGCCGCCTCCTTCGCCGCCCCGGATTTCATGTTCGTCAATCAGGAAACCGTCATGGCGGGCGCGGAATACGGGTACAGCGGCTGGCCCTGCTTCAACTGCCCGCGCGAGCTCGGCTATGACCTTGTCTCGATGGGCGTCGACATCGTGAACATCGCGAACAACCACATGCTCGACAAGCTGGCCGCCGGGCTCTCCTCGACGATCGACTTCTGGAACAGCCAGCCCGTCACCCTCCTCGGCGGCTACAAGGATGAAGAAGACCGGCTGAACATCCGCACGATCGAATCGGACGGCGTCATCATCTCATGGCTCGCCTACACCCTCTCGACCAACGGCATCGTCAAGGCCGCCGACTCCCCGCTCTCCATCCCCTACATCGACGACGACCGGATCCTCTCGGATATCGCCCGGGCGCACGAGATCTCGGATTTCGTCGTCGTGTCGATCCACTGGGGGGACGAGAACACGCAGGAGCCGAACTACGAGCAGAAGCGTCTCGCCCGCCTCATCGCGGACGGCGGCGCGGACCTCATTCTCGGGCATCACTCCCACACCCTCCAGCCGCTCGAATGGCTCGACACCGATCACGGCCCCGTCCTCTGCGTCTACTCCCTCGGCAATTTCGTCTCCGGCATGGCGCGGCCCGTCAACATGGTCGGCGGGATTCTCAATTTCCGCATCGTCTCGGATGAAGAGGGAAGGCTGAAGGTCGCGGATCCCGTGATGAATCCGACGGTGTTCTTCTACGGCATGGACTGGTACAACACCCATGTCTACCGCCTCGAGGACTACACCGACGAGATCGCGGCAAAGCACGGCGTCGCGATCTCCAGCTACCGGCTCACCCCCGCGGACGCCCGTCAGATCGTGCTGAACGCCATCGACGAGGAATTCCTGCCCGAATGGATGAAATAATGGGAAGCAAACAAGGAATATGAAAGGAATACAGAATGCCTAAATACCGCAAATCCCGGGTCGACGGCGCGTTTGCCGAGGCCTGCTCCGAAATCCTGCGGGAGATCAAGGATCCCCGCGTCTCCGGCGTGATGCTCTCCGTCATGAACGCGGACGTCTCCGCCGACTTCAAATTTGCCAAGGTCTATTACTCCGTCTACGGTCAGCACGACGAAAAGGAGCTTGCGAAGGGACTGAAATCCGCGGTCCCGTTCGTGCGCTCGCGCATTGCCGAGATGCTGAACCTGCGCGTCAACCCCGAGATCACCTTTGTCCGGGACGACGGGATCCGGCGCGGCGCGGAGATCTCCGCCCTGCTCAAGAAGATCGAACCCGAGCTCGAAGCCTCCGCCGCGCGGGAAGCCGAGGAAGCCCGCCGTGCCGCCGAAGAAGCGCAGAATCAGGAGGCGGACGGCGATGAATGATGCCATCGGATCCTCCGTCCCCGCCGAGGAGCTCCCCATCTACCCGACCGTCTCCCTCGAGGAGATCGCGGACGCCCTGCCCTCCCTCGGAAAGACGCTCATCCTCACGCACGTCAACCCCGACGGCGACTGCATCGGCTCGGCGTTCGCGCTCCGCGACCTGATCCGGGCCTCCGGCGGGGATGCGCGCGTCGTATGTCCCACCCTGCTCCCGAAGCGGCTCCGCTTTCTCGCGGGATGCGAGGAGGAGGCCGACCGCACGGTCCTCGGCGAGGGTGAGGCGGACGGTTACGCCACGATCCTCTCGGTCGACGTCGCGTCCCCCGTTCAGCTCGGCGACCTCGCCCCGCTCATCCCGCGCGTCCGGTTCATGATCGACCACCACGGCCTCGGCACCCCGTTTGCGGCGCATTTCGTCGATCCGACCGCCTCCGCCGCCGGGGAGATCGTCTGCCGGCTCTATACCCTCCTCCGCATGCGGGGGATCATCGCGCCCCTGCCCGACGCCGCCCGGCGCCTCTACGCCGCGATCGTCTCGGACACGGGCAGCTTCAAGTTCTCGAACACCACCGAAGAGACCCACCGCATCGCGGGCGCGCTCCTCTCCGAGATCAACGAAGACGCCGCCGCATCGGGACGCCCTGACACCGCCGAGGTATGCCGCTCTCTCTTCGGACAGCGGACCCTACGCGAGATGACGGCCCAGATGCATGCCATCGAGGGGCTCCGGTTCTTCGAGGACGGACACCTCGCCGCAGTCCTCTTTACGCAGCAGATGCTCGCCGACTGGGGACTCACCGAGGAGGATATCGGGAACGCCGTCGAGACGCCGCGCGCCGTCGAAGGGGTCCTCGTGGGCCTCTCCCTCCGCCAGCAGCACGACAATCCACGGGAATACAAGGTCTCCTCCCGCGCCAACGCCGACGTGGACTGCGCCGCGGTCTGCGCGAATTTCGGAGGAGGCGGTCACGTCCGCGCCGCCGGATGCACGATCGAGGCCGACACGCCCGAAGAAGCCCTCTCCGTCGCCGCAGAAGCCTTCGGAGAAGCCGTCCGCCGCTATCTTGCGGATCATACATAATCATCGGAAATCATCATGAAACTGAAACTCCTGCACGCCGCCGACATTCACCTCGACAGCCCGTTCTCCGGCCTGGACAGCCGCTCGGCGGAGGCGCGCCGGAACGAGCTCCGGTCCGCTTTTTCCGCGATGATGGACTACGCCGCGAAGGCCGACGCCGATCTCGTCCTCCTCGCGGGGGATCTCTTCGACGGCGATCTCGTCACGCGCGAGACCGTCGCCCTTCTGTCGCGCGAATTCGAGGCCTACGGACGCCCCGTTTTCATCGCGCCCGGCAATCACGATCCGGCCTCCCCGAACAGCGTCTGGCGGCGGGTCTCCTTCCCGGAGAACGTCCATATCTTCACGAGCACCTCGGTCGACGCCGTCGATCTCTGCGATCCGGACGGACACGACACGGGCGTCACGGTCTACGGCTGGGCGTTCACCGGTCCCGACCTCGACGAGGTCCCGATCGAGGGCATCGAGGCAGACGATCCCGCGCGGATCAACCTTCTCGTGTGTCACGCCGACATGACCGATCCGCATTCCTCCGACTGCCCGCTCACCGCCGCCCACCTCGACGCGTTCGGCGCGGACTACGCCGCTCTCGGACACATCCACAATCCGCCCGCCCCGGGTCCCGGCTGCCGCTATGCCTATCCCGGCTGCCTCGAGCCGCGCGGCTTCGACGAGCGGGGACCGAAGGGCGCGATCCTCGCGGAGATCGAGAAGGACGGCGGGCCGTCGACGGTGAGCCTGCGGCGGATCCGCTTCTCGAAACGCCGCTATGAGCGCGCCGACTGCGACGTCACCGGATCGGAGACCAACGCGGACGCGCGCGAGGCGATCCGTCAGACCATCCTCGCCTTTGCCCGCGAGAACGGCTGGGGAGCCGACACCTGCGCCGCCCTCCGCCTCACGGGATCCGTCGCGCCGGGCCTCGTGCTCGACACGGAAACCCTCGCGGAGAACCCGCCCTGCGTCGCCTCTCTGCGGCTGGAGGATCAGACCGTTCCCGACGCCGATCCCAAAGCCCTCGCCGCCGATCCCGGCATCCGGGGAGCCGTCTGGCGCGAACTGAAGCCCGCCCTCGAATCGAGCGATCCCCGCGAACGCGAAATCGCCCTGCGCGCCCTCCGCTACGCTCTGCGAGCCATCACGGGGGAGAAGGTTTAGGGGATTAAGAATTATGAATGAAACGGCGTTGAGCGTATCTCAATATTCTCAAGCTGACTATCTTGGTGAAGCCATGTAATCCTGTTATGACACAGGCTTAGCCCCTATTGAACAGAGCTTCCGATTCATACATGAGGTTGAACCTGAGGTCCGTTCTCTAAGCGGGTGATTGACAAGAGGGCGAGCTTCGGAGCCCTCTTGTCTGCCCGCCGCGCAGGCGAGCAAATCAATGGGAAAAAGCTCCGCAGAGCTTTCTCTGACCTTTTCATCTCCTGTATAAAGGAGACAGCTCCCCTCCACCTGCAAGCGCAGCCGCGCAGATGAAATTAGCATAACAGAATACAAAACACACAAGCATAGAGAAAAATTGGTGACAGATCAAGTCAAGGAGGCACAAAAGAACAGCGATGCAGAAGAAATTCGTCCTCGCCCTCGACCAGGGCACCACCTCCTCCCGCGCCATCCTCTTCGACCGCGAGGAAAACCTCGTCGGCTCCGTCTCCCGCGAATTCCCGCAGATCTACCCGCAGGAGGGCTGGGTCGAGCACGATCCCGCCGATATCTGGTCCTCCCAGTACGGCTGCATGACCGAGCTCCTCGCCCGCTGCGACGTCGCCCCCGGACAGATCGCCGCCGTCGGCATCACCAACCAGCGCGAGACCACCGTCGTCTGGGACCGCCGGACCGGACAGCCCGTCGCGAACGCCATCGTCTGGCAGTGCCGCCGGACCGCTCCCCTCGTCGAGGAGCTCTCGAAGGACGGCTGGGACGAGATCATCCGCGAGAAGACCGGCCTCATCCCCGACGCCTATTTCTCCGCCACCAAGATCCGCTGGATCCTCGACCACACCCCCGGCGCCCGAGAGCGCGCGGAGGCCGGCGAGCTCTGCTTCGGCACCGTCGACACATGGCTCGTCTGGAAGCTCACCGAGGGCCGCGCCCACGTCACCGACCCGACGAACGCCTCCCGCACCATGCTCTACAATATCCATGAAAACCGCTGGGATCCCGAGCTTCTCGAACACTTCGGCGTCCCCGCGGCGATGCTCCCCGACGTCCGTCCCTCCTCCGGCATCTTCGGCTTCGCCAACCTCGGCGGCATTCCCGTTCCCGTCGCGGGCGTCGCGGGGGATCAGCAGGCCGCGCTCTTCGGACAGGGCTGCTTCAAGCCCGGCGACGCGAAGAACACCTACGGCACCGGGTGCTTCCTGCTCATGAATACGGGCAGGGAGATCCGCCGGAGTGAAAACGGCCTGCTCTGCACCGTCGCCGCGACCCTCGAGGGAGAGGCCCCGCAGTACGCGCTCGAAGGCTCCGTCTTCACGGGCGGCGCGGTCACCCAGTGGCTCCGGGATGAGATGCAGTTCTTCCACGACAGCGCGGACATCGAGAAGATCGCCGTGAGCGTCCCCGATTCCGGCGGTGTCTATCTCGTCCCCGCGTTCACCGGGCTCGGCGCGCCGTGGTGGGACATGTACGCCCGCGGCACCCTCACCGGGATCACCCGCGGAACGCGCCGCGCGCACATCGTCCGGGCTGCCGAGGAAGCCATCGCGTATCAGTCCGCCGACCTCATCGCCGCAATGGAGCGGGACATGGGCGCACCGATCCGCGCGCTTCGTGTGGACTGCGGCGCGACGCGGGATAATTTCCTCATGCAATTCCAGGCCGACGTGATCGGCAAGCCCGTCCTCCGCCCCGCGATCCGGGAGACCACCGCCCTCGGCGCGGCAACCCTCGCGGGACTCGCCGTGGACTTCTGGCAGTCGAAGGAGGAGCTCGCAGCAGCCCGTCAGGTCGAGTGGGAGTTCACCCCCGCGATCTCCGAAGAGCGCCGGGATGCCCTGCTCCGCGGCTGGCACAACGCCGTCCGCATGGCGATGGCGCATGAATGAAACAAAAAGCGCATAAAACGCGAAATCCGGCCTTTTTCGAGGTCGGATTTCGTTTTTTATGTTCTGCTTGACATATAGTTTATGCTTCTGCGACATGCCAGTCTCCGGCAGCAGCCGTCAAACGGGTTTCGATCTCCCTGAATGTGGGCATCTCGCGGAGGTTGTCGAAGTCCGGCTTTTTCATGAAATCGAGCATATGGGACGCGGAATTCTGCTCGCAGTACAGCCCTACGTCGCCTCCGCCCTCCGCGCCTCGAAACAGTAAAGAAGTGTGATGATAGGAATGCGGCGAGCTCTGTGCATAGCCAATGAACGCGAGGGCATGATCCGCAGCTTTCCCGAGGCAGTCAGTTGCGTCGTCCGCCTCTCCCCGCCGGGCGTGCCATTTCGCGAGATCCTTGTACTCCTCCTCCAGGCTTCCGTGATGGAACGCATAATCCCCCTCCTCGAAGAAGAGCTTGAACATTGCGATGCATTTTTCGGCGACCTGCGCCCGATCTTCGTCGCTGTATAACGCCTCCGTTTCGTCGTCCCCATACACGATGCCGTAGTGCATGGCTTCATAAAGAAGATTGAGAAGCAGAAACCTAAGATTGTGGGACCGCTTCTGATACTCTTCTCCTTCGGCGATGTGCGTGAGGAAAACGTCCGAGGTTGTCCAGAGACCGGGCATCTGACGGGCCAGCTCTTCTGCGCGTTTCAAATTGCCTTTTTCACGATACGAATAGATCATCTGCTGCATCGCGCCTGTCCGGTAACTCTCTTCCGTGGATTCCGCAAGAATCTGTTCTCCGAGAGTTATTTTCAAATCGGGGTCTTTGGTCGCGTACATCAGCGAATACTTGAGATCACAGCTCTCCGGATAACGGCGGAAGGCTTCTTCCAGAACGGCAAGCTCTTCCTTCCGCTTTCCGTTGCGTCCGAGCGCGTCGGCCTGCTTTTTGATTTCGCCGATCTCCTCCCGCCGCTTTTCTTCGTTCACGCCGAGCAGCCAGTCCGATGTGACGCCGAGCACGGCGCAGAGGGCGGGGATCGTCAAAAGGTCCGGGACGGTTTTACCCGATTCCCATTGGCTCACAGCCGATTCCGTCACCGCGAGCCGCTCTGCCAGCGCGTCCTGGGTCATGTCCCGCTCGCGCCGCGCCTTGCGGATGTTCTTTCCGATGGTTTCCTGATTCATGGTGTTTTCCTTCCGTGTGTGCGTATTCCGGAGGGCCCGTCCGTTGTCCCCATTGTATCACAAAAAACCAAACCCCGCAAGAGAGCCGTTCTCAGGCTGACTTCAGCGGGGCTTATGTTTTCTTTTTCCCTTGGGTTATTTGTTCTCCCGGAACTCGAGGATATCCCCCGGCTGGCAGGCGAGGACCTCGCAGATCTTGTCGAGGGTCTCGAACCGCACGGCCCGGGCGCGTCCGTTTTTCAGGATCGACAGGTTCGCCATGGTGATCCCCACCCGCTCGGACAGCTCCGTGAGGCTCATTTTCCGCTTCGCAAGCATGACGTCGAGATTCACAATAATCATAAGCACCTCACACCGTCAGGTCGTTTTCCTCGCGCAGCAGCGCCGCTTTGAGGATGAGATGGGACAGCGCGCCCGCGCAGACCGCCAGGATCAGCCCCGCCGAACCGATCAGGACCGCAAGGATCAGCTCCGGACCGGACGCGAGGGAGAAGGCGAACCAGAAGACGGCGATCCCCGCCCAGAAATACGCCACGTCCCCGAGGGCGAGGAGGGAGATTTTCTTCATCCGCTCCGCGTTCGCACGGCAGAAGGAGTTGTCCTGTCCGATGTCCCGGGTGATCCGCCAGGCCAGCACAATCGCAATGAGGATCGGCAGGGCGGTCAGCTCGATGAAGATCAGGCAGGGCAGCCAGAGACGGGCGTATTCCTCGTAATGCCGGATCCCCTCCATAACCACCGGCACATAGAGGGCGTACACAAGCGCGCAGCAGAGGAAGGCCAGCACGATCGCCGCCTTCAGAAGATTCGCAAAGGTTTTCTGTGTCATAACAAATTCCCCTTTCGGTTTTGCTGTCCCTATCATAGCACAAATAAGATCGTTTGTCAATACTTTCTTATCGATTTTCGATAAATATTTTTCGATATGGGGGCAGCGTCTCCCGTGTGCGTCGGGGAGGCGGCGAGATCGGGCGGGACGCGGATTTTCCTCCATCCTCTTGACAAGTTCACCCTTTTCGTGTATGATATATGCGTGTTTTGAATGCCATACATCAACATAAATTCGTGTATGATATATGCGTGTTTTGAATGCCATACATCAACATAAAAAGGAAGGAAACCATGAAAAAAGCATTATCCCTGCTTCTCTGCCTCGCGATGCTCCTGCCGACGCTGGCGGGCTGTTCCGAGAGCAAGACGAACACCGACGACGCGGCAGCCGCTCCCGACGCCGCGAACACCCCCTCCGCGGAGGAAAATGTCGAAGAGGAGACCGAACCCACCCGCTTCGCCGCGAACATTCCGGCGGGCACCGATTACGACGGCGCGACCTTCACCGTCCTGACCTACCCGAACGACGGCGGCATCTGGGGCGACGTCGACTGGTCCGCTGAGGAGATCACGGGCGAGGTCCTGAACGACGCGGTCTACACCCGCATGCAGCAGGTGGACGAGCTTCTGAACGTGCATGTCACGCCGGCCTACATGACGGGCTCCGGCGACACGGGCACCCTGACCAACTCGGTCAACTCCGGCGACGGCGCGTATCAGATCGCGACCCTGGCGATGCAGAACTCCTTCAGCGTCGCGCAGAACGGCACGATCCACGAGCTCAACAACTTCGCGTCCCAGGGCACGCTTGACCTCGGCGCGGCGTGGTGGGACCCGAACATCCTCGGCGACCTCCAGATCAAGGGCATGAACTTCTGCCTGACGGGCGACATCGGCACGATGTACAAGAAGTCCATCGGCGTCATCATGTTCAACAAGGTG
>CACZSA010000325.1 GCA_902783705.1 uncultured Ruminococcus sp. | reverse complement strand
TCAAGAGCGGCTCCGGCACGTATGACCTCGCGTTCTGCTGCGGCTACGCGACCTCCCAGCTCTCCACGAACAACTACCTCTACAACTTAAAGAACGTTCCGTACATCAACCTCGAGGCTCCGTGGTGGGACCAGGTGGCGAACAAGGACCTCCAGATCCTCGGCCAGCTCTTCTACACGACGGGAGACATCTCCACGGCGGACAACGACGCGACGTACTGCATCATGTTCAACAAGCAGCTCATCACGGACTACAACCTCGAGAACCCCTATGACCTCGTCGGCGACGACAAGTGGACGATGGACAACTTCATCAAGATGGCGGAGCAGGTCCACGAGGACACGAACGGCAACGGTCAGGTGGACCGCGAAGACCTGTTCGGCGTCATGATCTGGGACGACTCCATGATGGGCATCGTCAACTGCACGGGCGAGAAGTGCTGCTCTGTCGGCGACGACGGCCTCCTCACCCTGACGCTCTACTCCGAAACGACGGTCGACGCCGTGACGAAGTTCCTCGACTTCGCGCTCCAGAAGGATATCGCGGACGCTTACCAGAGAACCAACTGGGACGACACCTGGCTCGTCACGAAGTTCTCCCAGAACGAGACCCTCTTCCTCATGCAGCTCATCCAGATCGTTCCGAAGATGCGTGAGATGGAGAACGACTTCGGTATCCTCCCGTACTTCAAGTACACCGAGGGACAGGCGAAGTACTACACGACGATCGGCTCCTGGCACTCCGTGTTCATGTGCGTGCCGAACAACGGCTGCGATCTGAACCGGACGGGCATCGTCACCGAATGCCTCGCGAACGAAGGTCTGTACGATCTGACGGTCGCGTACTATGAAAAGACCCTCGTCGGCAAGGTAAGCCGCGACAGCGACTCCGAAGCGATGCTCGACATCATCTTCGCGAACCGCGTGTACGACATGGGCTGGTACTTCGCGATCGGCGGGTACAATGAATCCGTCATGAACCTGCTCCGCAACTACCGGAACGAATTCACGTCCATGTTCACCAGCGCCCAGAAGATGGCGAACAAGGTCCTGCAGAAGACGAACGACGCGTTCACCGCGGCGTACGAAGAAGCGAATGCGAATCCGTAAGACTCTATTGGAAAAACCGGCCTGTACTTTCCGTGCGGGCCGGTTTTTTGCCGGGATGGACCGGCGGGTTTCCGAAAAAACGGTCGTGCGGCTGTATGTCCTGTACAGCTTCACGACCGTTCTTCTCATCCGGGCGTATTCAGTTTCCATTCTGCATTCTGCATTCTTAATTCTTCATTCGCGTCAGCTTATACTTCCACGTCCCGAAGTAGAACACCGGGAGCTTCATCATGCGCTTGATGCGCCACGGCTCCTTGCAGAGGCGGTAGAACCATTCGAGCCCGAGCCGGATGAAGATCTTCGGGGCGCGCTTGACGATCCCGGCGTATCCGTCGAGGGAGCCGCCGAGGCCGAGGAACAGCGTGACGCCCGGCAGCTTTGCGCGGTTCTCCCAGATCCATTTCTCCTGCGTCGGCGCGCCGAGGCACACGAAGAGCACATCCGCGCCGGATTCGTTGACCCGCCGGATCACCGCCTCCGTCTCCTCGCCCGTTTTCTTGAAATACCCGTCGCCGCAGCCCGCGAAGCACACGTCCGGGAACTCCTCGAGGATCTTCGCCTGCGCCGCCTCCGCCACCCCGGGCTTGCCGCCGAGGAAATAGACGGTATAAGGCGTCCCGTCCGGCTTCCTCATCTCACCGAGCTTCGAGAACAGGGCGCGTCCGAGATCGAAGCCCGCGACCCGTCCGCCGGGGAAGGGCGTGCCGAGGATGCGTCCGGCCTTCACGACGCCGATCCCGTCCGGCGTGATGAGCTCGGCGGAATTGACGATTTCCGCGAGCGAGGGATCCTCGACGCACGCCTGCACGATCTCGGAGTTCGGCGTGTAGAGCGCGGTCTGGACCCCGGTGCGGAGGGCGTCCGTGAGGCGTCCCACAGCCTCGTCGAAGGTCACGGCGTCGAAATTCACGCCGCGGATGTTGATTCTCTGTCTCTCGGTCATGACGGTCTCCTCCCGGTTCAAAAAAACGTGCCTTTCCGACACGTTTTTCTCTGGTTTTGGCGCGGATTATTCGGCTTTTTCTTCCGCGGCGGTGGATTTTTCGAGGTAATCCACAACGTCGCCCACGCTCTGGAACGAGGTGACGTCGTCGTCGGCGATCTCGATGCCGAACTTCTCTTCGCAGATCAGAACGAGGTCCGCGAGCTCGAGGGAATTGATCCCGAGGTCGCTCACAAGCTCCGCTTCGGGGGTAATATCGTCGGCGTTGACGGAAAGCTCCGTAACAAGCAGTTCCTTGACGGTTTCAAACATGGACATGCACTCCTTATGGAAAAATGATGAAAGTACGCGAAATATACACTTATCAGTTCTCTATTATAAGACTTCACGGCGTCCGTGTCAAGGTATTTCGGAAACAAAAATAAAAATAATCTATAAACAAGTCTTGAAAACCGCGCATGAATCCGGTATAATAGAGACAGAAAAAATACCAGCTTCGGCTGAAAAATCCGACAAGGAGACATTCTTATGAAAACAAGCGTCACTTCCTACAGCTTCGGCAGATATTTCGCCCCGGAAAACCTCGGGTATCTCGGCATCATCGACAAGGCGAAGGAATTCGGCTTCGACGGCATCGAATACGTGGACGGCGGCTACATGAACGAGCCCGACGCGGCGAAGAAGATCCGGGAACATGCGGCGGAATGCGGCATCGAGGTCGCGACCTTTGCGGTCGGCGCGAATTTCCTCCAGCTCGATCCCGCGAAGATGAAGGACGAGATCGCGCGGGTCTGCAAGATGGTCGACTTCACGGCGGAAGCGGGCGCGAAGCTCATGCGCCACGACGTCACCGGCGGCTTCTACGACGGACGGAAGCACTCCCGCGGCTATGACAACGCCATCGCGGTCGTAGCGGACGCCATCCGCGAGGTCACGAAGTACGCGGAGCAGAAGGGCGTCAAGACGATGACCGAGAACCACGGCTACTTCTCCCAGGACGCCGCCCGGGTCGAGAAGCTCATCAACACCGTGGCCCACGACAATTTCGGCGCGCTGGTCGACCTCGGCAACTTCATGTGCGCGGACGAGGATCCC
>CACZSA010000324.1 GCA_902783705.1 uncultured Ruminococcus sp. | reverse complement strand
TATAAAGTTCTTTGCGGAGCTTTCTTTCAAGAAAGCGACCGTATCTCCTTCAGAAAGGACACAGAAAAAATGAAAGCATACGGCAAGAAAACCTGGCTGATCCCCGACACGTATCTGAACTCCGTCTCGAAGAACACGGGCGTCTCCCACGAGGCGATCTGCGTCATCAACACCTCGGACGTGGACGCCGAGATCAAGCTCACCCTCTTCTTCGAGGACCGGGACGCCCGCACGGACTTCTCCTCCCAGTGCCCCGCGATGCGCACGCATCACATCCGCATGGACAAGCTGCGCAACGCCGACGGTCAGCCGATCCCGCGCGACACCCCCTACGCGGTCCTCGTCGAATCGAACACCCCGATCGTCGTGCAGTACTCCCGCCTCGACACCTCCGCCCCGGAGATGGCCCTCATGACGACCATCGCCTACCCGGTGGAAGAATAAGAAAGGAACCATCATGAACCTCACCTTTGATCTCACGGGCAAGACAGCGGTCGTCACGGGCGGCGGCGGGGTCCTCTGCTCCGGATTTTCGAAAACCTTAGCGAAGGCCGGCGCGCGCGTCGCGGTCTGCGATCTGCGTCCGGAGGCGGCCCAGGCGGTCGCGGACGAAATCAACGCCGGGGGCGGATGCGCCGTCGCCGTCGCGATGAACGTCCTCGACAAGGCCTCCGTCGAAGAGGCGCGGGACAAGATCTACGCGGCCTTCGGCGTCTCGGCGATCGATCTGCTCCTCAACGGCGCGGGCGGCAACAACCCGAAGGGCTCGACCTCGCGCGACGTTCTCACCCCCGAGGAGGTCGCCTCCCTCGACAAGGACGGCACCCTCGAGGGCGTCAAGACCTTCTTCGACCTCGATCCGGAGGGCATTTCCTTCGTCTTCAACCTCAACTTCCTCGGCACGCTCATCCCGACGCAGGTCTTTGCCCGGGACATGAGCCGCGCGGGCGGGACGATCATCAACGTCTCCTCGATGAACGCGTTCCGGCCCCTGACGCGCATTCCGGCGTACTCCGGCGCGAAGGCCGCGGTGTCGAACTTCACGCAGTGGCTGGCGGTGCATTTCGCGCCCGTCGGCATCCGCGTGAACGCGATCGCGCCCGGCTTCTTCCTCACGAATCAGAACCGGACCCTGCTCACCAACCCCGACGGCACCCTGACGCCGCGCTCCGACAAGATCCTCGGTCACACGCCGATGGGACGCTTCGGGACGCCGGAGGACCTCGACGGGACGCTGCTCTGGCTGGCGGACGAGCATTTCTCGGCGTTCGTCGACGGCGTCGTGATCCCGGTGGACGGCGGCTTCGCGGCCTACTCGGGCGTATGAGGTGACGGTCATGCGGTATATCGGAAAAATCCTCGCGGTCGTGCTCGTGCTGGCGGTCCTCGCGTCTGCGCTCTCCGCGTGCGGGAACCCGGTGATCGGGCTGATGGCGGCCTACACGGGCCCGGACGTGACGACGACGGATCACGAATTCACGAAGGACGAGTTTTACGTCGTGGCGAGCTACGAGGACGGGACGTTCGAAGAGGGCGTCGACGACTACGAGTTCGAGGTAAAGGGCCTGGAGGAGGGGTATTACATCCTGTCCTTCACGTACAAGGGATACACGAACGAAGCGTATGTCAAGTGCAATGTGGCGGTGTATCCGAGCGAGCTCGCCGAAGGCGGGAACTGAGCAAAACAAACGAGGCGCGTACCTTTTCCCCGTGGTACGCGCTTTTTTGTTGCGGCGATGCCGCTTGTTATTCCATGCTGCTCATTCCGTCTGCGCGCTGGCGCTTGCGGAGGAAGGGATCCGCACCTTCCGTGCAGGGGAAGAGGAAGAATCCCCTTCGGGGATTCGGGATGCCCTGCGCGGGCCGCGGACAAGAGGACCCTCGGGCCGGGCCCTCTTGTCAATCACCCGGCCCCAGAGGAAAGGAGGAGAGGACTCCTCCTCTCCTCTGGACTCCTCTCTACCTCCGCGGCGTGCGTACCTCGGCGATTTTGCACCTTTGATCAATTTCGTTTGGTCCAACGGCGGATGGAACAAGTTCCATCTCGCCTATCATTCGTTGATTTACAGGGGGCCATCTCCAAGATGAGTGGCTCTTTTTGTTTTGTGGCTCGCTTAACGCCGGATTGTACATCTGTTCGTGTTAGACCTTTCAGCTTCGCCGAGATGAAAGTACAACTGATATGTGTTCGATCCAGACCGTACATTTTCGCTGTGCACCTTCATTGAGTAATGGGCTAACACGGAAAATCTGCATCTTCGGCGTTGAGCGTATCATGTTACAACAGCTTGACTAACTTGGCGCGGCCCCTGTAATCCAGTTATGACCCACGCTTAGCCCCCATTGGACAACGCTTCCGAATCAGAAGGGAGGTTGTACCCGAAGGGGTAGAGGTGGTTTCCAAAGGAGGGGGAGGCGCTCCTCCCTCTCCTTTGGGGCCTGGAGATTCCTAAGAGGACCCGGCCCGAGGG
>CACZSA010000323.1 GCA_902783705.1 uncultured Ruminococcus sp. | reverse complement strand
TCCGCGGTGCTGGCGGAGATGATCAGCCCGGACAACGTCGAGTTTTCGACCCCGAACCGGAGCGTGTATTATTTTAAGGATTTCAGTATCTATACCTTCAATTACGTGGTGAACTGGCAGGAATCCCTGGACCGGGCGAAAACGCCGGAGGAACGGGCCGAACGCGAGGCGAAGATGAAAGCGGACATGGAGGAAAGCCGCGAGGAGGACATCCGCTCCGGACGCTACACCGATATCTGGAATATGGACGCCGAAACGAAGGAGCGGTACGAATTCTATCTGCACGTCATGGCGCACTACCGGCTCGGGCGGTCGTACAACGAAGAGTGGCTCCGGTTCGCCGCTGAAGAAGAGGAGAAATACCTGAATAACGAGCAGGATCTCGACTACACCGTGAAGCGGATCCTCGAGCGGGCGAAGATGGTTTTGGAGGGATGAAGGATGAAACGGATTTTTGCATGGGTTTTGCTGTTCGCGCTGTTCCTTCCGGGATGCGTCGGGAAAAAGACGGAGGAATCCCCGCCCCTCCTTGAAACCGGGATCGCCGCGGAGGGGGCCTCAGATTTTGCCGTGATCGGCGGGGAGCTGTGGGTGATCAAGGAGGGAAAAATCGGAACCGTCGGAAATCAAGCAAAGTCAACGGAGCTGCCCGAGGGATTCGGCCCGGCGTTCCTTTCCTCCGCCGGAGAACATCCGGCTGCCTGTTCTGCGGGCGGAGAACTCTTCTGGGACGGTGAGACAGTCGCCCTTCCCATTCCGGAGGATGAGAAGTCCGTCACCTCCTTCGCCGTGGCCGGGGATACCGCGGTCGCCGCGTACCGGCATATCACGGACGGATGGGGCGAGGGAAGCCGGCTCGTCTTCTTTGACCGGCGGACCGGGGACGCCATCACGGCCGATCCCATCCGCGCGGGGCTCTGCAAGGTCATTCCCGGGGACGGGGAAAGCGTCTGGATCCTGAATTTCGGCTTTGCGGACGTGAGCTGGACGGTTTACCGGTACAATCTCAGAACGATGCAGCCGGATTCCCTCGCCGCTCTCAGCATCGGCTGGGATATCCACGCGGCGGCGTACGATCCGGGACAGGACGTGCTGTTTCTGCTTGAAACGCAGACAAACGGCGAACGATCCCTGACCGCTCTCGAAAAGCTGACTCCGGGGGAGGAGCGTCCCGCCAGACTCGCGGCTCCGGAGAACTGGGGCGGCGAGGTCACGAAGATGCTCTTTTCCGCCGGTCAGCTCGTTCTGATGGACGGGAGCGGGACGGTGACGGTGCTCTCGGACTGGATGCCCGCCGACGATGGACGCGTCGTGACAATCGCCGTCGTACCCGCGAGAGACCAGGGAAACTTCTCCCACGCGGAAAACTGTGCGGAAAAGCTCGTTCGGCTCGGAGGCGCGGCCGGCATTTCGGTCGATGTGCTCCGGTTGACCGGGGAACAGATCCGGGTGAAGCTGCTCGCGGGGGATTCCGATTTCGATCTCTTTTCCGCGGGGAGTGACGAACTCTACCTCGATAAGCCGTTCTGGGAACCGCTGGACGGGTATGCGTGCATCACGGAGCAGACGGTGAAGCTGACCGACGACACGATCCGGCTTTCGTCGTGGAACGGCCGCCTGTTCGGGGTCCCGATCTCCGGGTCGATCTCGAATCTGTTCCGGAGGGTGAACGCGGAAAACGCCGCTCTGCTTGGGCTGACGGAGGCGGAGATCGAAGGGATCGGGATGACCGACGGAAGCTGGACGATCGACGATTTTTACGCGCTCGGAAAACGGGCGAAGGAAAAGGGTCTGCTCGTTTCGCAGTATTTCACGCTCGGCATGGACGATTACGCGGCGCGGTATGTCACCTTT
Source organism: uncultured Ruminococcus sp. (assembly GCA_902783705.1). Classification (GTDB taxonomy): domain Bacteria; phylum Bacillota; class Clostridia; order Oscillospirales; family CAG-272; genus UMGS1696. The sequence continues at coordinate 429 of CACZSA010000323.1, read as the reverse complement.
GAAGGCGGGATCGGAAGGCTCGCGGACGAAAACGGAGACAATCTCCGGCATATGCTCTCCCTCGCCAAAACGATGAAGGACGAGGGCATGACCGACGATTTCGCCCCGGCGGACAGAGCGCTGCTTAACGTTCGCGGCGGTTCGGAGGAGGTTCTTGACGTCCGTGTCCGGATCCCGTCGTTCGACGGGGAGCCGAGATACCCGGTGCATCTCGATTATCTGGTGATGAACGCGGCCTCAGCGCACAAAGAGGCGGCAGCGGAGATTCTCGGGCTTGCGGCGGATCCTGACAACGGACTCTTTCCTCTCGCGGTTTCCGATTTCATCCCGTACAGGGACGCTGAAGAGAGGCTTGCGGCGGCGATCGAGAGGGACTATGATCCTGACATGTACCGGGACGGCGAGACGACTATTGACACCATCCCCGCG
>CACZSA010000322.1 GCA_902783705.1 uncultured Ruminococcus sp. | reverse complement strand
CGGCCCGAGGGTCCTCTTAGGTCCCGTCCGGAAGGACAAAAAAGCGTCGGATCTGCAAGATCCCAAATCCGCAAGCGTCAGCGCGCAAGACGGAATGCTCGATTCAATTTCATGCGGATAGATTCCAATGAAAAGGGGAACGGATTGCCGGCGCATCTGACACATGATGTGCAGTTGACAGGACGGTTATGCGTCCGCGCCGCTTGCGAGCAACGAGTGAAGTTCGCACGCGGCGCGTGAAGTTCACCTGCCTTCGCCGCGGTGAGTGAAGCTGATTCTGCGAAGCAGCTCGGATGCCATCACCAGTATTTGCGGTCCAGCGCGCGCATCTGCGCGGCCTCTGCAAGATGCCGCTTCTTTACGCTCCCCCCGATCATCCCCTCGGAGACGAGCGCGTCGATCCCCTCGGCACTCCCCGCATCGATCCCGTCCTTCACGGCGCGCGACGCCGCTTCGAGATCCGCGAGTGTCCGGGCGACCCGCAGGATCCGGTCGTAGGCCCGCGCCGACAGATTCGTCTTTGCGAAGACCTCCTCCATCACCCGCACGCCCTCCTCGTCGAGCGCGCAGAACTGCCGCAGCTCGTCCGTCTCCATCAGCGCGTTCGAGCGGCTCGACCAGTCGGCGAATCCCGCCGCGCGGAACCTCGCCCGGGAGAGCGCACGCGCCGCCTCCACCCGCTCCCGGATCACCGAGGAGGGCTCCGCGGGACGCGCGTCCGTCAGCTCCCCGATCGAGAGCTCCGGCATCTCCACCTGTATGTCGATCCGGTCGAGCATCGGCCCGCTGATCTTCGCGAGATACGCCTTGATGTCCGCCGGCTTGCAGGTGCATTTGCCCGTCCGGCTTCCGTAATACCCGCATTTGCACGGGTTCATCGCGCACACCATCATGAACGACGACGGATATGTCACCCGCCCCGCCGCCCGCGTGATCGTCACGACCTTGTCCTCGATCGGCTGGCGCAGGGCCTCGAGCGCGTCCTTCTTGAACTCCGGAAATTCGTCGAGGAAGAGGACGCCGTTGTGCGAGAGGGAGATCTCCCCCGGCATCGGCACCTTGCCCCCGCCCACGAGCGCCGCCGTGCTCAGCGAATGATGCGGCGAGCGGAACGGACGCTCAAGCACAAACGGGATCTCCTCCGAGAGCATCCCCGCGCAGGACCAGATCTTCGTCGCGTCGAGGGCCTCCTCGTAGCTCATCCGCGGCAAAATCGTCGGCAGACGCTTCGCGAGCATCGATTTGCCCGATCCGGGCGGGCCGATGAGGAGGATGTTGTGTCCTCCCGCCGCCGCCACCTCCATCGCGCGCTTGGCCCGGTACTGCCCCTTGACCTGCGAGAAGTCGAGGGCGGACGGTCGGTCGGCGAGGGCGGCGTAGGGATTCGCGTCCGCCGGAGCGATCGGCGCGCGGCCCGCGAGGTGCTCGACGAGGGAGCGGATCGAGTCGACGCCGTAGATCGAGACGCCCTCCCGGCAGGCGACGGAGGCCTCGCGCAGGTTCTCACGCGGGACGAAGATCTCGCACCGCCCGCTGTTGATCGCCGCGATGGTCATGCCGAGCACCCCGCGCACGGGCCGCACCTCGCCGGAGAAGGAGATCTCGCCGATGAAGGACATGTCCTCGGTGTTCGCGTTAATGAAGCCGCAGCAGCGGTAGATCGCGACGACGACGGCGAGCTCGATCGCGGTGCCTTCCTTCTTCTTGTCGGCGGGCGCGAGGTTCACGGAGATCGCGGCGGAGGGGATCGGGAATCCGCTCGATTCGGAGCCGGTGAAGATGCGGTTCTCGGACTCGCGGATGGCGGCGTCGGGGAGGCCCACGATCTCGAAGGAGGGAAGTCCCCGCCGCGCGCTGCACTCCACGGTCACCTCATAGCCGTCCGCGCCGTACACAGCGGCAGAATACGCGATGGAAAGCGTAGTCACGATGCAGCTCCTTTGATGGGTGAAGATTGTTTTCTTCATTTTATCATAAAAAGCGCCGGGGCGCAAGAGGAAAATCGATTTGAAAACAAAACGAAGCTGCCGCATTTCTCCCGGATTCGGGAGTTTATGCGGCAGCCCTGCCTTGCTGTTTATCTGTTCCTCTTTATAGCTTCTTCTTCCTGAACACCACGAGCTTGCCGAACGCGTAATTCAGGAACGCCACGGCGATCGCGATGATGAACTTCATGATGTCCGCCGGGATCCCGAAGACCTCGACGCCGATCCAGTGCATGCCGAGCTCCGCCGCAAAGGTGAAGAGCCGCCCGGCGACGAAGAGCGCGCCTTCCTTCAAAATCGGGAAGAAACCGCGGACCTCGCTCCGGAAGACGAGGGTCCGGTTCGCCGCGAAGGAGAAGAGGACCGAGACGATCCACGCGATCACGTCCGCCCCGAGGTAGTGGATCACGCCCGCTGTGAGGAAGTACACCGACCAGTTGACGAAGGTGGTCGTGCCGCCGCAGAAGATGTACGCGATGGCCTCGCGGAACCGCCGGAGCAGATTCACGCATCCGCGGAAGAATTTCGTGCGGAAGGGGTTCTCCTCCGTCGTGTAGAGGAAGAGCGCGGCCGCCGCGACAAAGGCCGGAAGCGCGCCGAGGAAGGTGCCCGCAGTGTTCGCGATGATGTCGTCGGTCTCAAACTGCCCGAGATTCGCGCGTCCCTGCACCGCCTCGATGACCAGGGTGAAGGCGAAGCCCGTGAGGAGCGTCAGACCGCATCGGCGGAGGGCGTCGGAGAGGGAGGCGCGGTCCTTCGACGGGAGAAGGTTCGTGTAGAACACGCCGCCCGGCACGAAGAGGAGGATGTTCATCCAGAACTGCCGCAGCGTGCGCGTGTCGCCCTCCCGGAAGAACAGCCGGAGGGCGCGGAAGGCCTCGAGGTGCGGCTCGCGGGGGTATATGTCCCGGCAGAGGAGGGTATAATAAAGCACGCCGGCGAGCCAGAGGCCGAAGAGGGTGCCGCAGAGAACCCGCCAGTCCGCCGAGGGGTATTTCCGCCCGGAGAGGATGCCCCAGAGCAGGAGAAAGGTGACGGCGAGGATGGCGGAGGAGCGGAGCGGGAGGTTGTATATCGCGGAAAACAGGATGGGTTCCATATCGATCGGTTTGTACTCAGCATTCTTTCTGAAAATTGCAGATCCGGGGGCCCGAAGACGCGCGCGGGGAAGATTGATCCCGGCGCATCTTCTCTATTATACACGATTTTTCCCCGGACCGCAAGAGCAAGGGGATGTTTTTTCGTATCTTTTCCACGGAGCGGCGGTAAATTTTCTTCGATCTGTGAACGAATTCCGAACGTTTCTCTTTTTTCGACTTTCCTCTTGCAAAGCGGCGTCGGGTGTAGTATAATAGCGTTGCGACGTATGCCGTTTATTTTGTCGCGCGCCTTTGCGTCGTTCTACTTATCCTATATCATTAAAGAGAGAGTCACCGGATTATGAATCAGTCACCGAATCCTTCCTCTGCTGAGATGGAGATCGACCTTCTCAAGCTCCTCGGCGCGATCTGGAAACGGATCTGGATCGTCCTCGCCGCCACCCTCGCATGCGGTCTGATCGCCTTTGTCACCGCCAGGTTCATCATCACGCCGACCTATCAGTCCAGCGCGCGGATGTACGTAAACAACGCGACGGAGCGCACCTCGAACGCGATCACCTCCGCGGAAATCACGGCGGCGAAAAACCTGCTCGACGTGTACATCGTCATCCTGAACTCCGAATCGACCCTCGACGCCGTCATCGAAAAGGCAAACCTGCCCTACACGACGCGGTATCTCGCCGGGATGGTCTCCGCGAAGGCCGTGTCGTCGACCGAGGTTTTTGAGATCACCGCGACGAGCACCGATCCCGCCGAGGCCAAGCTCATCGTCGACACAATGGTGGACATCCTCCCCGACCGGATCGCCGAGATCGTCGAGGGAAGCTCCGCGAAGCTGGTGAGCGCGGCGAAGCTCCCGACGCATAAGGCCGCGCCGAGCGTCGCGAAATACACGGCGATCGGTCTGCTCCTCGGGCTGGTCGCGAGCTGCGGCGTCATCGTCGTGCTCGAGCTGCTCGACACGACCGTGCACGATTCCGCGTATCTGACCGAGACCTATCAGATCCCGGTCCTCGCGGTCGTTCCCGACATGCGGAAGAAGAAGCGGAACGGCTATTACGGCGATTATTACCGGAAGGAGGCCTGAGCGATGGGCATGCTGAACCTCGGAAAAAAGAAGACCGCCGGCCCCCTGAACCGGGAGGGCACGATCGGGAAGGATCTCGATTTCTCCGCGGCGGAGGCCTACAAGCGGCTCCGTACCAATCTCATGTTCAGCTTCTCCGGTGACGAGAGCTGCCATGTGATCGGCCTCACCTCCTCCCTGCGCGGCGAGGGCAAGTCGACCACGTCCATGAACCTCGCCTATACCCTCGCGGAGGCGGGAAAGCGGGTGCTCCTCATCGACGCGGATATGCGTCTGCCGCAGGTGCACGCGATCCTGAAGATCCATCAGACCCCCGGTCTCTCGAACGTCCTCGTGGGCGAGAACAACGGCGCGAATCTCATCCAGCCCTCGGGCATCCAGCCGAACCTGCACGTCATCACCGCGGGCGACATCTCCCCGAACCCGACCGAGCTGCTCGGCTCGCGGCGTCTCGTGGGCATGCTCGACTCGCTCAAGCCCCGCTATGACTACATTGTCATTGACCTTCCCCCCGTGGACGCGGTGGCGGACGCCCTGATCGTGTCGAAGCTGACGAGCGGCATGGTCGTCGTGGTCCGGCAGAACTACGTAGAAAAGGCGGTGCTGGAGAACACCATCACCCAGCTCCGCTACCACAAAGCCAATATCCTCGGGTTCGTCGAGAACTATGCCGAGGACGAAGGCGGCTACTACCAGAAGCGGTACTACCGGAAGGAAGGATATTACCGGAAGGAAAACGAATCCTGACCCGGTGACCGCGCGGGAGAATCCCGCAGGAGCACATACCCATGAAAGACAAGAAAAAATTCGGCGTGGGAAAGGCCCTCCTCATCGCGATCCCGGTCGTGCTGATCGGCGGCGCGGCGGCGGCCATCATCCCCCTGCATCAGAATTTCCAGAAGAACGCGTACGTCGAGGCCCCCGTCGAGGAGGCGCCGCAGGAATTCCTGAATTACGAGATCCCGGACTACCCCGAGCTCTCCTTTGAAGCGCCGGAAAATCCGGTTGGGGACGACGAGATCATCGTGCCTGACGAAGGACTCGGCATCCCCGGCACGAAGGTGCCTGAAGCCGCCGAGACGACCGCGGAGACAGAAGCGGAAACGGAAAAACCGGCTGACGGCGAAGCAGAGACGGAAGAACCGGCTGAAAACAAGGCCGAAGAAGATCCGGAAACCGAAAAAACGGATGCAGAGCCGGAGACGGAAAAAACGACGGAACAGCAAACATCCGAACAGCCGGCACAGACTCAGACGCAGGATAATGCCGGACAGTCCGGCAACAGCGGCACCCAGCAGACCTGGCAGCCGCAGAATACCCAGCCGGCCCAGACCTGGCAGCCCGCGGAGGCCGTTCCCCAGACCGTCAACACGCCGACCGTCGTCTACGACACGAAGGCGTCCTTCGCCAACTCCAACGCCGTGAGCGTCTACGGCTACACGCCGATCTACAAGGTCGCCCAGAAGGATCCGGACGTCGAGAACATCCTCGTCCTCGGCACTGACTCTCGCGACGTGACGATGTACCGCGGCAACTCGGACACCATGATCGTCTTCTCCTACAACAAGAAGAAGGGGACGGTCAAGATGGTGACCTTCATGCGCGACGCCCTCGTCCCGATCACCGGGCACGACTGGAACCGCCTCAACTCCGCGTATCCCTACGACGGGATCGGCCTGACCGTGAACACCATCAACCAGCTCTTCGGGCTGGACGTGCAGGAATTCGTCATCATCGATTTCAACGGCACGAAGGACTTTATCGACCACATCGGCGGCGTCGACGTCAACCTGACGGCGGAGGAGGCTGCGTATTACAAGGAGGTCACGGGCCGCGAATTCACGGTCGGCGCGAACCACCTCGGCGCGTCGGACGCCCTCATGCACATGCGGAACCGCAAGATCGGCTACGACTTCGGACGGACCTCCCGCCAGCGCGACGTGCTCACCGCCGTTCTCCGGCAGATCATGAGCAAGCCGATCACCGATATTTACGAGATCCTGAACTACTCCTTCTCCCTCGTGAAGACCAATATCCCGCTCACGTCCCTGACGTCGCTGGCGCTGTCCGTCTCCACGCAGGGCTCGAACCTCGCGATCAGCACGCAGCAGGTGCCGTATTCCGACGCCTATAAGAACGCATGGTACAACGGCCTCGAGATCCTGTCCTTCGACATCGGATCGACGGCGACGCGGATCAACCAGTTCCTCTATAACTGAAGATGCAGTTTTTCATTACCTTCCTCGAGGGGATCCTCTCCTTCCTCTCCCCCTGCATGCTTCCGATGCTCCCCGTGTATCTCTCGTATTTCGCGGGCGCGGCGGACGGGGCGGAGGATTCTCGGGAGGAACACCGCCGGACGACGCTCGTGAACGCGCTCTTCTTTGTCGCGGGCTTCACGGTCGTCTTCACCGCGCTCGGTGTCTTTGCCGGGACGGTCGGGGTCTTCCTCTCGCGGTACCGGAGCGCCGTGCAGATCGTCTGCGGGATCCTTGTGATCCTCTTCGGCGTGTCCTATCTCGGACTCTTCGAGCTTCCGTTTTTCAAGGGACTGAAGCGCGCGCCCGAGGTGCGGGGCATCGTCTCCGCCTTTCTCTTCGGCGCGGTCTATTCCGTCAGCCTGACCCCGTGCGTCGGGGCGTTCCTCGGCTCGGCGATCCTCATGGCGTCGACGGCGGGGAGCGCGTGGACCGGGGCCCTGCTGCTCCTCGCGTACTCCCTCGGCCTCGGGATCCCCTTCGTGCTCGCGGCGGTGACCGTCGGGCGGCTGAAGGCCTTCTCGACCGCGGTGAAGCGGCATTACCGGACCCTGAACATCGTCTGCGGGTGCTTTCTGATCCTCGTGGGCATCGCGATGGCGGCGGGCTGGCTGAACCGGCTGATGGGACTTCTGCCCTCGCTCTGATCCCGGGCAGTTTTGGACGAAAGGATTTTTATGAACCGACAGAAACGGACGACGCTGTTGCTGCTCGTCGTTTTGCTCGCCCTCCTCATCGGCGCGGCGGCTGCGTACCGCACGCTCTCCGGCAGGTACAAGCCCGCGGATCCGATCTCCCCGGTGTCCGACGGCCAGACGACCGAAGCCGATCCCGCCCCGGCGTCCGGCGAAGAGACTGTGGATGAGCGGACGCCCGCGCCGGACTTCACGGTGTACGACCGGGAGGGGAACGCGGTGACGCTCTCCTCTTTTCGGGGAAAGCCCGTCGTCGTGAACTTCTGGGCGACGTGGTGCCCGCCCTGCCGCATGGAGCTGCCGTATTTTGACGCGGCGTGGGCGGAGTACGGGGACAAAATCGAGTTCCTCATGGTGGATCTCACGGACGGCGGACGGGACACGGTCGAGAGCGCGGCGGCGTTCACGGACGAGGCGGGATATGCGTACCCGCTCTACTTCGACACGGACTTCTCCGGCGCGGCGGCGTATGCCATCAACGCGGTGCCGCTGACGGTCTTCGTCGACGCGGACGGCATGCTCGCCGGGACGCATCTCGGCGCGCTGGAAGAGGAGACTCTGCGCGCGTCGCTCGATGCGCTCCTCCCCTGATTTTGCAAAAGAAAAGCCGCCTCGGGGAAAACCGGGCTTTCGGTTCCACAGGGCGGCCCCTTTTGAAGCATAAATATTTAACGAAATAAAGGAGAACGAAACAATGGCAGAACTGACGATCACTGCGGCGAATTTTGAAGAAGAAGTGCTGAAATCCGAGATCCCGGTGGTGCTGGACTTCTGGGCGACCTGGTGCGGACCGTGCCGGATGCTCGCGCCGGTGGTGGCGAAGATCGCGGAGAAATACGACGGCAAGATCAAGGTCGGCAAGGTCGACGTGGACGAAGAGAGCGAGCTCGCGGCGAAGTTCGGCGTGGCGTCGATCCCGTTCGTCGTGAAGATGGAGAACGGCAAGGTTGCGGCGACGTCCATCGGGTATGTCCCGCAGGACAAGCTGGAGTCCGCGCTGGGGCTCGAATAAGCAAGCGGCAAAGCGAAAACAAAGGCGCGTGCGGTCTCTCCGAGGGGTGTACCTCTCAGGGAGCGCACGCGCTTTTACTGTTGCGGCTTTGCGCCGCTTTTTTTGCAGTATCGTGCGGCTTGCGCGCTTACGCTTGCGGAATTGGATCGACCAAGTCGATCGTTTTTTTGTCCTCGCGAACTTGTTCGCGCGGCGGACAGGGACCTAAGAGGACCCTCGGGCCGGGTCCTCTTAGGGATCTCCAGGCCCCAGAGGAAAGGAGGAGAGGACTCCTCCTCTCCTCTGGACTCCTCTCTGTCTCCGCCACATGCGTACCTCGGCGATTCGGTACCTTTGCTCAATGGGATTTGGTCCAACGGCGGATGGAACAAGTTCCATCACGCCTATCGTTTCTTAATTTACAGGGGGCCGTACCCGGATGAGCAGCACTTAATCCATAGTGGCTCGCTCTCGCCGGATTGTGTTGTTTGCACGTGTTAGCCTTTTCAGCTACGCCTTATTTCGCTACGCGAAATCGAGATGAAGATGAAGCGGGTATGTGTTCGATCCGGATCGTACATTCATGCTGTGCACCTTCATTGAGTAAAGGTCTAACACGGAAAATCTGTATCTTCGGCGTTGAGCGTATCATGTTACATTCCGCTTGCCTAACATGGTGCGGCCCCTGTAATCCTTGTATGACACACGCTTAGCCCTCATTGAACAACGCTTCCGATTCATACATGAGGTTGTACCTGAGGGGGTAGAAGAGGAATCCAAAGGAGGGGGAGGCGCTCCTCCCTCTCCTTTGGGGCCGGGTGATTGACAAGAGGGCCCGGCCTGAGGGTCCTCTTGT
>CACZSA010000321.1 GCA_902783705.1 uncultured Ruminococcus sp. | reverse complement strand
CCGCTTCGAGCAGCTGCTTGATGGAAACGATAGACATTTGAATGTCCTCCTTTGGTTTTTTGCCGCCATGCCGGGGTCCGCCGCCTGAATTTTACGGAAGAGGATGCAAGGCTCATCGCCTTTTCTTCCGTCCATCCGGCAATCCCGAGGGAGCCGTGAATTTGGCAACCAGGGCGGATCGACGGGGGCATGTGTGAATTTGCGTGTGACATCGCACACAAGGTGTATTATACCACATTCGGGAACCGCTTGCAACAGGATGGATAAAATTCACATATTATTTACAATATTGCACCGTCATCCGCCGAGACCGAAGAGCCCCCTGCCCGGCTTCGGCCTGCCGTTCCCGTCCGCGCCGGAGGACCCCTCCGGGAGCCGCACGAGGATCGCGTCCTCGCCGATGCAGCAGATCCCGTTCCACGGCACGCGGACAGAGGCCTTCGGGGAGCCGAGGAAGCGCGGGGAGACCAGCACGGCGGCGATTCTTCCCTCTTCCGTGATCTCGCAGTCCGTGAGATACCCGACGCGCCGCCCGGTGCAGACGTCGATCACGTCCTTTTCGCGCAGCTCGGAAAATTTCCAGTTCATTCGCCTCACCTCCTCCCCCATCGTATGCGGAGGATGGGCGCGGGATGACAGGGGGCTTTGCAACGGACCGTTGAAAACACAACAACAATTCGATTGTTGACTTTTACATCGCCGCATGGTATCCTGTAATCACACCGGCCGGTGGCAATCCATCTTTCCGAAAAAGGAGAACGATCATGGAACTGAAAATCGGAGACCGGATCCGCGAGATGCGGAAAAAAGCCGGGCGGACGCAGGAGGAGATGGCGTCCGTCCTCGGCGTGACCCCGCAGGCCGTCTCGAAATGGGAATCGATGAACGGCTACCCGGACATGGAAACCATTCCCGCCCTCGCCAACTATTTCGGCGTGACCATCGACGCGCTCTTCGGCTATGACGGCGAGCGGGAACGGCGCGTGAAGGAGATCTGTGACCGCGCGGACAGGATGCTGAATATGCAGGAAGAGATTGAAGAATGCGTCGCTGTCCTGCGGGAAGCGGTTCAGGAATTCCCGGCAAATGCGGATCTCCTCGTGCGTCTCGGATATGCTCTGCATTACCTCGGCTGGAAAATATACGGCGCGGTATGCTATTCCGATCAGGATCACCCAAACGGCGTTCCGGACACAAAATACCACAGGAAAAACCAATACTGGACAGAAGCCGCCGCGATCTTCGAGCGAACGCTGGACATGAATCTGTCCGTCCCGGACCGGGAAACGGTGATCCCGATCCTTTTGAACATCTACAGCGAGCGCGGAGAAACAGACAAGGCAGAGCGACTCGCTCTTCTCTCCCCTTCCCTGCGAAACGGACGCGAAGTGCTGAAAACGATGGTATGGGACGAAAATGTGCTCAAAAGCCACGGCGAATGCATCCTGACGCTTCTCGACGTCTTGCGCTCCCAGATGATCAGCGCACTTGCCAGCAACGGGCGAAAAATCACGAACGAGTACAAAGTTCGGATGATCGAGGCACTCATTCATCTGTATGAAGAAGTGATCCCCGACGGAAACGATCTGTCCTGTCATCGCGATCTGTATGAACTATATCTCTGGCTTGTCATATTCCGCCTCTGGATGGACAAGGATGACATTACCCCGGCTCTTGACGCATACCAGAAGATGATCGCGCATTATGAAGCCTACGATGCGCTCAAGGGGCAGGGCATGCTGAAATACACGGCACCGCTTCTTTCGGAAGTGGAGTACGACGCCTCTTCCCTCGTCTCCACAGGCCTGACGACTGCGTTTGAAAGTCTGGAGAATTACTTCCAAGACGATTTTCTCGTCCGCCCGAAGGCTTTCTGGGACGCTTTGCTGGAAGATGAACGGTTCCGCGCGTGGACGGAGAGGAGCAAAAGATGGACCCTGCCGCCGATGGTCAATACGAAAGCAATGCCGGCGGAAGAGGTTTTCAGCCGTGCGGATGTGAAAAAAGCCTGAACCCGCGGGGGCTCAGACCTTTGCAGCCGTCTCGGAAGAGAGGCCCGGGGGAGGAAGTTTTCTCAGGAAAGCTCCTCCCCCGCTTTGTTATCAATATGTTCCGCAGATCCTGTCCGGATCGACGGCGGGCTGACGCTCGAAGGGAGACGTGATCTCCACCGGGGCGTTCGCCTTCGAGGAGCGCGCAAAGGCCGTCATGATGTCGAGAACGTGGAGCTGCTGCATCGAATTCGCGCGGTGCAGGCGTCCGTTCGCCATCGCGTCCGCCATATCGGAGAGGCCGAGCGCGCGGCTGTTCTGCGTGAAGCCGCGGTCCAGCGGGATCTCCTCGTACCCCTTCCCCGGCGTGAGCATCTTCACCGGGCCGCCGAAGGTGTTCGGATCGGGGACAAGGATCGAGCCGCGCTCGCCGAAGACTTCGATGTACGAGCCGCGCTCCGCGTAGGTGTCGAACGAAACCGTCAGCGAGGCGATCGCCCCGGACGCAAACCGGATCGCGCCCGTCGCGAAGGTGTCGACCTCGACCTTGATCCGCTCGCCGCGGTGAGGTTCGCTGCCGATTGTGCGCTCCGGGAACGAGATCCCGCCGAACGCCGTCACCCATTCCGCGCGCCCGAGAAGGTTCACGAAGCACGTCGTGTAATACGGGCCCATGTCGAGCATCGGGCCGCCGCCTTTTTTATAGAAGAATTCCGGATCCGGATGCCAGCCCTCGGGTCCGCGTCCGAGCATGTGCGCGCACGCCCCGACGATTTTGCCGATCCGGCCCTCGTCGATCAGCCGCCGGCAGGTCTGGATCCCCGCGCCCATGAAGGTGTCCGGCGCGCCGCCGAGGGTAAGTCCCCGCTCCTTTGCCAGCGCGACCAGCTCCCGCGCGTCCTCCATGTTCGTCGCGAGCGGCTTCTCCGAATAGACGTTCTTCCCGGCGAGAAGCGCGGCCTTCGTCACGCCGTAGTGATCGTTCGGGCGGGTGATGTTGAGGACGATATCGACCTCGGGATCCGCGAAGATCTCGTACATATCCCGGTAGATCCGCAGTCCCCCGAAGGTCTTCGAGCGGTCCTCCGCTTTCTCGGGGATCAGGTCGCAGACGCCCGCTACCTCGATATTCTTGAACAGGCCGCCGATATTGGTCAGATAGATGCCGCTGATGTTGCCGCATCCCACAACGCCGATTTTCATGTATGCCTCCTCTGTGGCTCTCTGGAATGGAAAAAGGGAGGAACCTTCGTTTGAAAGCTCCTCCCTTCGGTATTACAGGTTGGATCGTGTCGATCGCCGATCAGCTCGGATAGTTCTCGTCGTGCCAGTCGTTGTAGAACTGGAGGATGGAGTTGGGATCTTCGCCCGTGTTGTCAAGCAGGCCCTTGAGGAACGGATCGTTCTTGATTTCCTTCTTGATCTCGGTGATCGCGTCGTCATATTCCTCGGAGGTCAGCGCGTCGAGTCTTTCCTTGTACTGCTTGGAAACTTCGACAAGCTGTTCGAGAAGCTCCTTGTTGTTCTCGGTGAGAACACCCGGGAACTTCATGAACGGGTCGGAGATCATGTCGAGGTTCATCTGCTTGCCGGCATCCCAGTCGCTCATCGGTCTGCCCGGTCCCGGATAGGTCATGTAGACGTTGCCGGTGTCGGTGAGACGCATCTTATAGCTGTCCTTGAGGATCTTGATGGTGTCGTGATTGTCCTCGGAGGTGTAGTCCCAGTGAACGCCCTGCGCGCCGTACTGGAGAATGGTGCGGAGATCGGTGCTGGTGTTGAGGTAGGTGATGATTTCCATCGAACGGGCGAGGGACTTGGAGTAGGAGCTGACCGCGAACATCGCGCCGAAGACATCCTCTTCCTTCATCATCGGCTTCGCGTAGATGCGGACGTAGTATTCGTCCTCATACTGCGCTGCCACGGACGGATCGCCGGAGACAACGCCGACCGCGAACTTCTCGCCTTCCTTGACGGTGCCGTCGCCGACATAGCCGAGCTCCTTCAGTCTCTTCATCATGCCGACCGTGTTGATGTACACGTTCGTAGAGAAGACGGACTTCGGGATGCAGGGGCTGGAGTAGATCATGGAGTTGGTGACCTGGTTGCCGATCACGGACCATTCGTTCTTGTCCTCATTGAGGCCGAAGTAGTGCATGTTCGCCGCGTCGACTTCGCCGAGGAGCGGAATCACGCCGTCGAGATGCTGGTTGCCGATGTCTTCAATGAAGGCCTGGCACTTCAGAACGGAGGTAAGAGAATCGGGATCGTAGTCATACTGGTCCACGAGTTCCTTGTTGACGAGCAGGTACTGATATTCGCCGACCGGATGGTTGTTCGGAACGCCGTAGGTGCCCTGCACGTTCGCGAGCTCGAGGTAGGTCGGGTAGATATAGGTCTTCATCAGCTTGGAGGAGCCGGAGAGCTCGCCGTCCAGCTGCTGGATCAGCTCGTTTTCGATGTAATCCATGTACTGCTTGTAGCTGGTGACGAGGAAGATATCGAACTGCTTTTCGCCGACTTCGGGGTATTTGGTGATCGTGATGCCGAGTTCGTTGACGATGGTTTCCTCTTCCTCGACGACGACCGCTTCTTCCTCCTCTTCGGGCTCTTCCTCAACCGTGATGCCCTGCGCCTTGAGTTCCTTCAGCTCTTTTCTGCGGGCCTCGGCGGCGGCTTCCTCTTCCTCGATCATGGTGGTGATCTCGTTCAGACGGGCGTCGACGGCGTCGGCATACTGCGCGCGCGGGATGAGCTTGAAATCGATCGCGGTGTCATACTTGGCCTGGGTGAGGCGGTTGATCGCCGCGGACACGGCTTCGATATCCTCGTCAGTCGCGCCGTCGGTCGGGAGCCACAGGGTGAGGGTCATGGCGATACGGGAGGTCGCTTCGGTATCGGCCGCTTCGACGTCCTCGTCCATGTTGACGCGGTTGCATCCGGCGAATACGCCGAGAAGCAGGATGGCCGCGAGGGCGAGGGAAATCAGTTTCTTCATGGGAATCCTCCTCGAATTGGTTCTTCTGGGGTCATTACTGCGATACGCCCACTTATACTTACTGTATTGTACACGAAAACACGCCGCATGTCAAGAAGTTTTTGTGCGTCTTTTCTGTGAACAAACGCTTTTTTCGTTATTTTCCGTCACATTGCCGATTTTTCATTCGGATGTGTCGCACAAAAATCCGCAGCGGCTTTTGGAGGTTTGCGCGATTTTTTCGGCGCAATCGCCAAAGAAAATCACGCTGAAATATTCAATCCATCCAATTTTAAGCCCGGCGTTAAAAGATATCGCACACGCGATATCCCGCACAGGCGGATCACTCGAGGAAATCCTTCAGCCTCTTCGAGCGGCTGGGATGGCGGATCTTGCGCAGGGCCTTCGCCTCGATCTGACGGATGCGCTCGCGCGTGATCTGGAATTCCTGCCCGACTTCCTCGAGGGTCCGGGTCCGTCCGTCCTCGAGCCCGAAGCGGAGCTTGAGCACCTTTTCCTCGCGCGGGCTGAGCGTGTGCAGGACCTCGTTGAGCTGCTCGCGCAGGAGCTGATAGGAGGCCGCGTCCTCGGGCGTCGGGTTGTCGTCGTCCGGGATGAAGTCGCCGAGATGGCTGTCGTCCGCCTCGCCGATCGGGGTCTCGAGGGACACGGGATCCTGCGAGATCTTCATGATCTCCCGCACCTTCTCCGCCGACATGCCGATGTCCGCCGCGATCTCCTCGGTCGTCGCCTCGCGCCCGTACTTCTGGAGAAGCTCGCGCTGGCTGCGGGAGACCTTGTGGATCGTCTCGACCATGTGCACGGGGATGCGGATCGTGCGGCTCTGGTCGGCGATTGCGCGGCTGATGGCCTGCCGGATCCACCACGTCGCGTAGGTGGAGAACTTGTAGCCCTTCGAATAGTCGAATTTCTCCGCCGCCTTCATCAAGCCGAGGTTGCCCTCCTGAATCAGGTCGAGGAAGAACATGCCCTTGCCGACGTACCGCTTCGCGATGGAGACGACCAGGCGCAGGTTGGCCTCGACGAGCTCGTTCTTCGCCGCCTCGTCGCCCTCGCCCATGCGCCGCGCGAGCTCGGTTTCCCTCTCCGCGTCGAGCAGCGGGATCGCGCCGATCTCCTTTAAGTACATGCGGACCGGATCGTCCACCGGAAGTCCCTCCTGCGAGAGGGCCTTTTCCATGTCGTCCGCCGTTTCGAGGCGTTCCACCTCGCTGTTGATCTCATCGAGCTCCTCCGCCGTCAGGATGTTCGAGAGCGAATCGTCCGGGCTGCCGTCGTACAGCTCCTCGAGGCCTTCATCCTCCATGGCCTCGTAGCTCGGCTCCTTCGCGAACGCCTCGGCGAGCTCTTCTTCCGTTTTGTCTTCTTTATCTTCTCTTTCGTCCCGTTCTTCTTCCGTGAGGTCTGTTTCCTGCGCTGCCCGGGTCTTTTCGGATTCGGTTCCGTTCATTGCGTGCATGCTATACCTCCGTTTGTTCGGTTTCGTTAATTGATGTCGTTGAGGAAGCCTTTCAGGATCTTCGAGCGGCTCTGATGCCGCAGCTTCCGCAGGGCCTTCGCCTCGATCTGGCGGATGCGCTCGCGGGTGATGTTGAATTCGCGCCCGACCTCCTCGAGGGTTCTCGTGCGCCCATCGTCCAGCCCGAAGCGGAGCTTGATGACCATCTCCTCGCGGGGGGTCAGGGTGTGCAGGACCTTGTTGAGCTGTTCCCGCAGGAGCTGGTAGGACACCGCCTCCGCCGGGGTGGGCGAGCTCTCGTCCGGGATGAAGTCGCCGAGGTGGCTGTCGTCCTCCTCGCCGATCGGGGTCTCGAGCGACACGGGATCCTGCGCCGCCTTCATGATTTCGCGGACCTTGTCGGCGGACATGCCGAGCTTCGCCGCGATCTCGTCGATGGTGGGCTCGCGTCCGTACTCCTGCAGGAGCTGGCGGGACGCGCGGGACACCCGGTGGATCGTCTCGACCATGTGGACCGGGATGCGGATCGTGCGGGCCTGATCGGCGAT